>DATMSZ010000354.1:0-43076 GCA_035565175.1 Pseudosphingobacterium sp. | reverse complement strand
AGAAGGGAGAGGTTGAGGGAATAAACTTTAATGATATACATGTAAATCATCTAAACGGCGATATTACAGATATCGATTTAGAAAGACACATAGTAAAAGGCCATATAAAGAACCTTTACCTAAAAGAAAAAAGTGGGTTTGAATTAAAGAAGTTGAATGTTTTGTTAACTGTTGACAGTAATCGGATGGAGTTTAGCAGGTTGCAGGCGGTTACTAATCGTAGTAATATTGGCAACTATTTGCGATTTGATTATAACGATATCTCAGATTTTTCCAATTTTATTGATAGTGTTGATGTTTTGGGCGTATTAAAAAATACTAGAATAAATTCGAAAGATATTGCTTATTTCGCACCATCTGTTAACATAACGAAGTTTGACGTTGGCTTAAATGGTAGGGTAAAAGGGAAGGTTGGTAACTTCGGTGGAAAAAACATGCTTATTAAGACTGGTAAAACAACGTATTTAAAAGGAAATGTTAATATAATTGGGTTACCGGCTATTGATGAGACGATTTTTGATCTGGATATCGAACAATTATCGTCAAACTACGCTGATCTGGGGCCGATTATAACGAGTTTTAGTGGAAAAAATAACATTAAGCTACCAAAATTTATAGAGACGCTTGGTCATTTTAACTATGCAGGTAAGATCCGGGGTAAATATTATGAGTTTCAACTGAAAGGATCTTTAAAGTCATCTGTCGGCATGCTAGGAGCAGATCTAGCGATTAATCTTAAGAATAACTACACTTATAAAGGGGAATTAGTAACGGATAATTTCCATATTGGAAAATTATTTCAAAATAAAGATCTTGGAGATGTATCATTTACTTCCCGCGTTGAGGGACACGGTACAAGCATAGACGAGCTGAATGCGGACATAGATGCATCCATTAAATACTTGGAATACAAAGGCTACCGCTACAGCGGGCTTTCCATGAATGGAAACGTAGGGAATCGGTTGATTCAAGGCGACTTTACGATAAAGGATAAAAACTTAATAATAGATGCCAACGGTTCTATAAATCTTCAGAAAGACTTACCTCTTATTACTGTGCAAGCTTTAATAGAGAAAATTGATTTGAGAGAAACTGGATTATTTAAAGACTCTCTTACCGTTCAGGGAGACTTAAATGCCAAATTCCAAGGGAATGATCTGAATAATATTATTGGCGCAATAAATCTCAAAGGTTTGGTTCTAAGGAAGCCTTCTTACACTACATCGATAGATTCGGTAGTGTTAGAAGCAAAGGGGATAGCGGAGCAGCGAGTTATCTCAGTGAAATCTGATATAGCAGATGTTACAATGAATGGTGAGATTGATTTAAATGCATTTCCAGCGTATTTTAAATCAATAGCAAAGAGATATATTCCTTCATGGAAAGCGGATCTAAATCCCGGGGAACAATCTTTCGATTTCGCCTTGAAACTTAAACGATCTGAGCCTTTAACCGAATTGTTTGCACCTTCTATTAGGGTACCCGACACTGTCGTGGTAAACGGGAAATTTTCTACTACGGATCGTATTGCAAATTTGAATGGATATATACCCATGTTGGAAATTGGCAAAATTAAAGTAAAGGATATTATCCTGGACGAGGTTGCAATGGACGAGTCGTTGAACCTAACGGTAACAGCCGATAGAGTTAATATAACGGATAGTCTTTACGTTGAAAATATTAACATATCGAATATTTTAAGCAATGACAGTTTACGGTTTAACGTCAAACTATCCGACATAGACGCGAAGAACCAATTAGATCTTAATGGATTAGTTGAATTTAATAGAAATGAGGCTGCTACATTAAGTCTTTTACCATCGAACGTTATTATTAATAAAGAAGAATGGAAATTAGAAGACAAAGTGAATTTTGATTTTCGAGGCGGGAATATCCATGTTAAAGGTTTTGAATTAGCAAATGGAGATCAGCATGTGCACGTTGACGGTCTAATTTCTAAAGAAGAAGCGGACGTGCTAGACGTCAAATTTGAAAAATTTGATTTAGCCACCCTTGCCGGTTTAACTAACCCATTGGGCATTGAACTGAAGGGAGAACTGGACGGAGATCTTCAAATATATTCTCTATTAAAAAACCCTTATGTATCAGCCGACGTCAGTTCTTCCGATATCTTTTATAATAATAGAGAAATCGGCGATATGGTATTAAAGGCAGAAATGGATCCTACTACCGATCTTGTCGGAATGAATATGGAAATAACGCGCCAGGAGGTTCAGACACTTAAGATCACAGGAGAATACAATGCGAAGGCGGAAGCAAACAGCCTGAATTTAAAAGCTAAATTAGACGATAGTGAAATAGTGTTATTTGAACCTTTTTTGAAAAATCTGGTTTCAGATTTGGTTGGAACTGTTTCTGCTGATATCGATATAACTGGGACTCCTTTTAACCCGATAATAAGCGGAGATTGCCAGTTTAACAAAGCGAGTTTTACCGTTAATTATTTAAAGACAAGATATACTATTCATGACAAAGTAAGTATTCGCAACAGTACAATCGAACTCCGGGAATTGACTATCTTAGATAGGAATAATAATAAAGCGATAGCAAATGGTTCGGTAGATATGAGCAAGCCAACCGATCCCAATATTAATGTTAACATAAAAGCTACCAATTTTATGGTGCTTAATACTACGGCAAAAGATAATGCGCTGTACTACGGAACGGGGATTGGGACGGGCGATTTCAATTTCAAAGGCCCTACAAGCAATATGAATATTGATATTAAGGCTTCCACCGAAGAAGGAACGACCTTTAATATACCGCTAAATGCAGCAGGTACTATTAGTGAAAATGACTTCATTACTTTCGTGTCAAAAGACTCGACGTTTAGCAAACCGAAGAATTCTTATTTTGATGGTTTAACTCTACACATTGACCTGGATATAAAGAGAAATGCTGAAGCAAATATATTTACTGATTTAGGGAAGTTGTCTGGATCTGGGAATGGGAATATCACAATGAATGTTACGAGCTTGGGTGATTTTGAAATGTTTGGAGACTACGTTATTCTGCAAGGTAAGTTTACGTTTACAGCGCAGGATTTTATTAATAAAATATTTGAAATTAGCAGAGGCGGAACGATAAGGTGGACAGGTAATCCTTCTGAGGCGCTGATTAACCTTACTGCAGTTTATGAAGTGAGAACCAGTGTAAGGCCCTTGTACGTTGCTGCCGGAAGGGCTGGGACGGATCAGCGGGTAGTGGCGCAGGCTGAAATGATATTGGGCGGAAATCTTTTACATCCAGAAATCAGTTTTGCGATAGATTTTCCCACGGATTCTTATGTGAAAGATGAGCTACAGAATTATCTGAGCGATGCCAACAACGTTAATCAACAAGCTTTAAGTCTTATTGTACGCAGAAGCTTTGCACCGGGAACGGGTACTGATTTAACAACCGAACTTAATAGTACGTTTTTAAGTGCAGGCACAGAGCTGGCCTTCAATCAACTAAATAATATTATCGCACAGTCATTAAATCTAAATTTTGTAGATTTTAACATCAGATCTTTTAATGAGGCGAGTGCTTCTATTCGGCTATTAAATAATAGATTGATATTAACGGGAGGTGTTACAGATAGGAGAAGTGAATTGAATGATTTAAACTTATTTAGTAATCAGGTAGCGAGTGACGTAGAAGCTTTATATGTGATACGAAAAAATGGAAATTTACTTTTCAGAGCATCAAACCGTTTAAATAATAGAAATTTTCTAAATCCTGATGATGAATATGTAAGCGCATTGGGATTAGTATACAGACAGGAATTTGATACATTGGGAGAGTTTTTTAGGCGCATGTTTATGCTTAATAGGAAGAAGCGGAAAGAAAAAGAAACACCTTCTCCAATACCAAATACCGAGGATGATAATTCTCCTATCAAAGGTAGTAAAGTGAATTAGTACTAAATGCTCATCATAAGCATTTAGTACTGCAAAATTATTAGGTGTTCTTCATGATGGTGTGCCCCATGCGATCTCTTTTGGTACGTAAGTATAGCTCATTATGCTTGTTTGACTGAATTTCAATCGGAACATTTTCAACTACCTCCAAACCATATCCAACTAAGCCGGCACGTTTTGTTGGGTTATTAGATAGTAACCGCATTTTTGTTACCCCAAGATTTCTTAATATTTGAGCACCTATTCCGTAGTCTCGTAAATCAGGGCTAAAGCCAAGCTGTATATTAGCATCTACAGTATCTAAACCGTTTTCCTGCAAGTTATAAGCATGTAGCTTGTTTATTAGGCCTATGCCTCTTCCTTCTTGATTCATGTAAACAACCACTCCCTTGCCTTCTTCCTCAATCATTTCCATTGCTTTATGCAATTGAGGACCGCAATCGCAACGACATGACCCAAAAATGTCTCCGGTTAAACAAGAACTATGGACCCTCACCAGAATCGGCTCGTCGGGCTCCCAAGAGCCTTTGATAAGCGCTAAATGCTGTTCACCTGTGTTCTTTTGTTTATAAGCTACTAAATCGAAGTCACCCCATTCGGTGGGTAGTTTTACAGAAACTTCTTTCGTAATCAGCGAGTCCTTCGTTAGGCGATATTCGATCAGATCTTCAATAGAAATGATCTTTAAATCAAATTTCTTTGCAACCTCAATAAGATCCGGCAAGCGGGCCATCTCTCCATCATCTTTCAGAATTTCTACCAATACACCTGCTGGTTCCAGTCCTGCCAGACGAGCAATATCAATGGCGGCTTCTGTGTGTCCAGTTCTACGCAATACACCACCATCCTTGGCGATTAAAGGGAAGATATGCCCCGGCCTGCCTAGTTCTTCTGGGGTAGTATTAGGATTTATTAATGCCTGTATTGTTTTTGATCTATCAGAAGCGGAAATTCCTGTAGTGCAGCCATAGCCCTGTAAGTCTACGGATACTGTAAAGTTTGTTTCATACACCGCAGTGTTTTGACCAACCATTGGGCTTAGCTCAAGTTCTTGGCATCTTTGTTCCGTTAAAGGAGCACAAACCAAACCTCGGCCATGCGTTATCATAAAGTTGATTACCTCAGGCGTTGCTTTGCTGGCAGCAGCAATAAAGTCACCTTCGTTTTCACGATCTTCATCGTCTACAACGATAATAACCTTTCCCGCCCTAATATCTTCGATTGCTTCTTCAATCGTATTTAAATGGAAACTCATTAGTATATGGTGTTAAAATTATACAAAGATAAGACTGTTGATATAGACCTACATAATAAGAAAGTCATCTGTTTACTTTGCGCCCTCATTTTTGCCGACCTTTTTACTGAAAAAAGTCTTTAACTTGATGAAAAATTTAGTTACAGCCAACTTATAATTTTCGATATCAAAGATCGCTGAATCTGTGGCCGCCTTATAGGTTAAAAATATAGCCAGCGGAGTTAAGACGATGATGGCCATCCAAATCCCCAAAACAGGGTCAATATTTCCTTCTTTTGCAGATTTTTCTGCAACGGTTGAAATGATATGATATATTAGAAAAAATATAATTGCCATGACAACCGGAAGACCGAGCCCTCCTTTTCTAATAATGGCGCCAAGTGGGGCTCCGATTGAAAATAGTAATAGGCAGGAAGCAGCTAAGGTGAACTTCTTCTGATACTCAATAATATATCGAATGATTGTAGAAGCAAAATCTTTGTCGGATTTTGATTTCATTTCCAATACTTCTTTTATATAGCGTGTATCTGTTAGCGAATTGTTAATCGCCATTAGTCGTTTATCTGAAGGAATGATTTCTTCAAACGATCGCTTGTAATGGACAGTGGATTTGCCGTTTCGTAACGGCTTATTATGCGAAGCTTGATAGGTGTTGAACAGTTTATAGTTTGACTTTATTTCATTAAAAATTCTGCCTCTAATACTATCAAGGATGTTGGTTGTTGAATCAGTGTAGTATTTGAGTTGTTTTAAATTCAGCATCATGGAATGACTGCTAAAAAGCTCTTGGTCTGTTCGTTTCATCTGAAAAGTAGACATATCAAACTTTTGTTCCGTTTGCTTAAAGTAGTATCTCGTATATTGTTGCCGAGGATTATATGAGCGATCTCCAGCGGTAGTTTCCTCATAACGCACACCATCTTTCAGCTTTAGGATCATGTAATTATTATCGCGGGAATTATACATAACGCCCTCCTTAGCTAGCAACACATTTGTCCCTCTGGATATATTTCCATGTTGATAAATGATAAGGTTATAGAGGATTGTCCCGTCTTTACTCTTATTCTGTGCGCGGATAGAATATCCCGGAATGCTGTTATTAAAGATGCCATCTTTTATCAGGAAGTCGGCTTTTTTGTTTCGGACGTCATATAACAATGAACCCATTTTTAAATTTGTTATGGGAAGTATATAATCGCTGAAGAAAAAGGAAGACACGCTGATGAAGCCCACTAAAATAATAAGGGGCATCATGGCCTTTCTAAGGGAAATACCTGCTGCTTTGATGGCGACCAGCTCATAACTTTCTCCTAAATTACCAAATGTCATGATGGAGGACAGCAGCATAGCTAATGGCATGGCCATTGAAATTTGCGCAGCAGAAGCATACCATAAAAGTTCTAAAATGACATACCACTCAAAACCTTTACCTATTAGGTCGTCGATGTATTTAAATAGAAATAACATCAACAACACAAACATTACGATGAAAAAGGTGACAATAAAGGGTTTAATAAACGCCTTTAATACGAGCACATGGACTTTTTTCATTTAAAAAACATACCTCTATTCTACTCTACAACTTTCCAGCCAAAACCAATCGGGTGAATAAAACCGTAGTTACAAAGGTAAAAAAAATTATGCTCCTCCTAGTACACTTAATAGGTATTGAATTTGGTTGTTCCAGATTAGTTTTCTTTCTGCTTCATTTTCTTCTAATGCAAAGTCGGTAATGGAAAGGGCTAGATCATTTGTTAATTCGTCTTGTAGAATTTCCAATTCGAAGTAATAAGGGGTGTCATCTAACCAAGCAAATTTTACACTTTTATATTCTTTAGCGTTTACGAGCTTTGCTGGATGGGTTTCGTTATCCCATATAAAATTGTATTTATTATCTCTAAAGATAACATCGTCTGCAAACCATTGCGAGAGGCCGTTAGGTTCGCTTATAAATGAATATAGTATTTTGGGAGACGATTTTATCTCATATTCTAATTGCATTTTCCTTTTTTCTGCCATAGCGGTTTAGGATAATAAATAATTGTGAAAATACTTTTTTAACTTTTTTTCTAAAGAAAAGGAAAATAAACTATATTTGCAAACCCAAAAGGAAAGGGTAAATAAGGCGGGGTAGCTCAGATGGTTAGAGCGCAGGATTCATAACCCTGAGGTCGGCAGTTCGATCCTGCTCCCCGCTACCATACTGGATAAATCAGCTTTTTTAGCAGATTTGTCCTTTTTTTTTGCCTCAAAAACAGCCTTAACGCTATTAAAAACGACGATTGCTTCGTTTAATCGCGTAGTTCGATGTTGAATACCGTCAAAAGTCATTTTTTCGGGGTACATCGAACTAACTATACGTCTTTTACCTTCAGAATCAGCTATTTTGTATAATTCGGGTAATCGTGCCATATTTTTTAAAGCTTTATCAAACAAAGGATTAATACTCTTGCTTTCTCGGCAGACATCTCAACTAATTTACCTTCAATGATTGAAACCTTTCGCTCACAGTCATTTTTCAAATCGCGATAAAAGTTCTTTCTTCCACAATTCAGTCCTTTTTCATGAGCAGCTTTCCAGATCTGGTCGATATACTAGTTGCCGGGTCGCCAGTTGCTCGTAACACCAGCGCATTATGCTTGCATTAATTATATTATGGATCTTCAATTAAAAAATAAAAAAGCGCTGGTTACTGGCTCGACAGCTGGCATAGGCTATTCAATAGCACTGAAATTAGCAAAAGAAGGCGCAGTAGTATTTGAACAGTCATACTGCTTAACAAGTGGATAAAGCTGTGGCGCAGATAAAAACTGAAAGCGGCAACGACAAAGTAACCGGAATAGTTGCTGATTTTGCCAGCGTGGAATCAATAAATAATTTGATAAATGAATTGCCAGAGGTTGATTTACTTGTGAATAACGTAGCCAGTTTTGCGCCGAAAGCATTCGCTGATATCACCGATGAGGATTGGCTGCGATTTTATGAGATCAATGTGCTAAGGTTCAGATATTCCTGATTACAGCTTACAATACCGTCAGCTGATTACTATGTGTACGCATCTTTTTTTTCCGTTGCCTTCGAAAATCCGGCTAAATCATTCAATGCGTCGGACTTAAAGACAATTGTTATCCTGGTTCCCTTCTCAACTTCGAAACCAATAGAGGCTTCTATGTCTTCGCTAAGGCCTTTTATTAACCGCAAACCCATAGATTCCGGTTCAGCATCCTGATTAAATGTTGGCATTCCAATACCATCATCAATTATTTTCAAAGTAATCTGGTTATGGTCATTCACCATCGAAATGGAAATTTCACCCGTCCTGTTATCTGGAAAGGCGTATTTGATGGAATTGGTCACCGCTTCGTTCAAAATTAAACCTAATGGGATAGCCTGTGAAAGCGTCAACGCTACGGGATCGACATACAGATTGAACCTTATTTGCTTAAGATCTCCATAACTATCCTTCAGGGATTGAACCAATTCAGGAATATATTCTGCCATATCGATTGTTTTAATATCATCTGACTGATAAAGCTTTTCGTGTATTAAAGACATGGCATAAATCCGGTGCTGGCTGTTTTCTATCGCTTCCAAAGCGTCATTTTTAAGATTACGTGCCTGCGCCTCCAACAAACAGATCACAGTATGTAAGTTGTTTTTTACTCGGTGGTGGACTTCCTTCAACAGCCAATCCTTTTCTGTAAGCAAATGTTGAAGTGTAGCATTTTGGCTGTTGATTTGTCGTTGTTTAGCCAACAATTGTAAATTGTTTCGCTGCTTAGCCCGATATGATTTATAGCCTATTCCTAGTAGAACCACCATCAGTGCTATTCCGCCAAAAGTGATGTTTTTTTGTAGGTTAACGTTGTCTAATTGCGCCTTCTGGGCGACTTGTTTACTGTGCAATTCCTTTATAGCCAGTTCCTTTTGAGTTGTTTGGTACTGAACGTGCAATTCTGCTATCTGTTTATCCTTATCAGCCGTAAAAATTGAATCTTTTAGGTGGTCCCGACGTTCCAGATTTTTTATGGCAGCTTTATAATTGCCCCTCGCGAGTTCATACTTGTATAAACCCGAATAAAAAGTTACCAAAAGGCCAGGCTGCATCGCTGTCGTGCTGTATTTAATTACGTTTTCTGCATTTTTGAAATATTTCCCCGCATCGTCCAAATTACCGGACCTGAGATAAATATCGGCAACTTCAATAAAGCACATTAACAACACGGGATTGTGTACTGCTTCACTGTAATAATTCTTTTTCAGGTCAAAAGCTAATAATTTTTTATAGTATGACAACGCCACAGCGTTCTTGTTTACTTTTGTGTAATAAAGTGCTGCTATGCGATAAAGATATACGGTCTCATCAAAAGTGGCAGTTGATTTTTGCTTTAGAACGTTTTCCAGTGTTAAACGTGCGTCCTGTATTCTGTTTAATTTCAAAAATATTTGAACGAGACCACATTTATCCGGAAAATTTGGATTCTTGACAGCCGCTGCTTTTTTTTGCCATTCCAGCGCCTCTTCATATTTTCCGGTCGTAACATACGATTTAGCTATACTGCGGTAGAAATGATTTGACCAAGAAGTATCTCCATTTATTTTCATGTTCTCGATGGCTTTCAGGCAGTAAACTATAGACCGATTATAATTTCCTCTATCGTACTCCAAATACTGTAACATCTCATATGTAAAATGCAGTTTATTATACCCTAATTTCTTATATTCAGTCAAAACTTGCTGTAGTTCTTTTTCAGCTAGTTCAAACTGCTTTTTTCTCATCTGAATGCCGGCGATACCCCGTAAAGCGTCATTTGCATTCAACCGATCATGCGTTTGCAGAAATAAAGATCGAGCATTCTGATAATAATGCAATCTATCCTGCATTTCGCTATCTGTCATCGTATTCTCGTAAAGATTAGCTAATTCAAGCCAGCCGGTTGCTTCCTTTTCCTTATTCCCTGTTTTGTGATAATAGGCTATTATCTCCATGAAGGACTGTATAAATTGCTTCTTTTTGCCCGCTTCGACGTAGTAGTTACCTATCATTCCCTGTACTTTATACCGCCAGTCGTTTTCCTGGAGCTTAATACTTAATTGTAATGCCTGGTTAAAAAAACCGATGGCGCTGTCCAGGTCATTTTTAAACTCACCGGGTTTAAAAAGATAATATTGTCCTAACTTTAGTTGCAGACTTATTCTGTTGGTATCCGGTTTACTTGTTTGAATTTTTGAAAACAACTCCTTCGGAGACTGCTGCGCGATACTTTGGGTCGCGACACCGGACACAGATAGGCCTGTCAAAAGACAGTATAGAATCAGCACAGGAAAGCCTGATAACGTACTTTTAACTTGCAGCGTAAAGTACCGGGCGATAAGTTGGTCAATCTTGCACATCGATAATGATGGTTGATATCATAACAGCTAAATATTGAAGCAAAGAACATCGGACTGAATCCCGCTTCAGTTGATACACCCGATAAAGACCATTTAAAGATATTTCTCTAGGCGCTGATCAGGCTGACTGACAGGCATTTGAGAATCATAAATTTGATAATTATTATTTAGAAAAACAACATCTTTATTATTTTTCCGGTTTTGCCTGATAATGCTTCTGTGCCTCGCTATTGCATACTCACGCCCTGTCAATAAACAATATATCCAAGCGAATTATGAGGTTAACAGTTGTTCAAGTATTGGGTCAATCCAGGACGCTGCCCATCTTCACTGATCGGTTAAGAAAGATAAATCTATACTTGCGTTACAGCGTTCTAACCCGAATCGACACGAGGAATTCTTGCAAACAATAGTAAGCAGCAAACCACTATTATTAGTGGTTTGTTACTTATACCAGGTAATTAAGCTTCGGGCGCTACAGGTAAGATGCCTAACAATTCCGTTGTTGTTAGAATGGCATGGGCAAAAGTCGGCCCGTTTAGAACGTGTGCAGCACGCATCATTTCAGGCGTAAAAGCGGCTGTCGCGTCTTTCACCAGGGTTACATGATAGCCCAGTTCCATTGCGAAACGGCATGTACTTTCCACGCAGGTATTAGCCAGCAGTCCAACGGCGATCACATGCGTGATGCCTCTTTGCTTAAGCAGCATATCTAGGTCCGTATTTGCAAAGCCACTTTGTGCCCAATGCTCTTTGGCAACAATGTCGCCTTCCTGCGGCGCAAAGTCCGGGTGCCACTCGCCTCCCCAGGTGCCTTTAGCAAAAGAATGCCGGGTCATGATACCTATCTGTGTTGGGTTGGGGTGCTTCCAGTACTGATAGTCAGTCGGTTCCCAGCGTTTATGAGGGACTATAAAAACCTGGATACCTGCTTTTCTGATTGCCTTAACGATCGTCCGCAGATTATCTAATAAGTTATTACTCTCGGCAACATCTTTAACTCTCGGCCACACTTTTCCACCCTCTGACAAAAAATCATTATAAGGGTCGATAAACATCAATGCTGTTCTTTCGCGTTCATAAGTTGGAGTTTCCATTTTCTTTAAATTTTAATTAGTGGCAGAATTATTTGTCCCTCAAAGCATATCGCTCAATGCTTTTTGCAAACAAAGGCGTTTCACTTTGATTGTGATAGATTGATACCGGCTGACGCTGCGCCCTGAAGAGATCAAAAGGTATCCCCTGTTTTTCCAGCGCTTTCAAAAATCCATCAGTGGGCCTCGAGATCACCCGGTTGGTAAACTCGCAGCTGTTTTCATCAATTTTTTTTACGCTCAGCTCCCAGTGCACCAAAATATTTACTCGGCCGGTGGGCGAGAATACATCTGAAACCGACTCCAGGATGAGGTGTCCCGGTTCGGACAGTGTTTCTATATAGTGCTGTACCATCGGGCTGCCCCCAAGTACCTCCACATTAATTGACATTCTTTTTCCTTGAGTCGATGTGGTAACACCTGCAGCAACGTGAGCGGGCGAGCATGCCTGATATTCGCTTTCCGGCAGTGTAAAACACCACTCCGGGATGTTGATTTTTTCGATCGGCGCGTTGATCACAGCGGAAAAGCTCGAATCAACAATAATTTGTTCATTTTCCATAATTATTACTTTTTAATTTTAAGTATTAAGCCATACAGAGTTTATGGTCGATCCGGATTACTTGGAAAATCCGTCTACCGATATGATCGCATCTGCGAATGCCTGCGGCGCTTCCTGAGGAAGGTTATGCCCGATACCACCATCAATTGTCTTATGGATATACCTTCCCGAAAATTTTTCCGCATAAGCGCTGGGTTGAGGGTGCGGCGCACCGTTGGCGTCACCTTCCAGCGTAATGGCAGGAATCGTAATATCCGGCGCTTTTGCAAGCTTTTCTTCTACATCGTCGTATTTCGATTCACCTTTTTCGAGACCCTGCCGCCAGCGATAATTATGAATCACAATGGCAACATGGTCCGGATTGTCAAAAGCCAAGGCCGAAAGGTTGAACGTGGCATCATCAAAGTTCCACTTGGGCGAGGCCAGTTTCCAAATCAATTTATTGAAGTCGTTCCGGTATTTCTGATAGCCGGCTTTTCCACGTTCGGTAGCAAAGTAAAATTGGTACCACCATTGTAGTTCGGCTGACGGAGGAAGCGGTGTTTTTCCTGCTGCCTGGCTACCGATCAGGTAGCCGCTTACAGAGACCAGCGCGCTACACCGTTCCGGCCAAAGTGCTGCTATAATATCAGCGGTACGTGCGCCCCAGTCAAACCCCGCAAGTATGGCTTTATTGATCTTAAGCGCATCCATTAATGCAATGATATCAAGTGCAATGGCAGATGGCTGGCCGTTCCTGAAAGTTTTAGCCGAAAGAAAGCGGGTTGTACCGAAGCCCCTCAGATAAGGAATTATAACACGGTAACCTCTTAAAACCAGCAAAGGAGCAACGTCTGCAAAACTGTAAATATCATATGGCCAGCCATGTAGTAATATTATTGCTTTTCCATCCGCCGGCCCCAAATCAGCATAGCCAATATTCAACAAACCGGCATTGATCTGCTTGATATCAAATGACGGTGACGAATTAGCCTTGTTATCAAAATTACCTGGGATTAACGGCTCGTTCTTGATAGACTGTGCGCTTGCTGCTCCTATAATGAAAAGAGGGCCGACCGCCATGGTCATTGCAGCAGCTCCTAAAAACTGGCGGCGGTCATAGTTATATTTGAGTGACATTTGACTAATATTTAATTTGATAAAAAAAGGTCTTCCTTTTGCGAAGAGCCTTCTTTTATAGCTTCAGTTAAACAATATTGGTTTCCACTTTTATATTGCCATGTGTGGCCTTTGAATAAGGGCACAATAAATGCGCCCCTTCTGCAATAGCCACTGCAAGTTCCGGCTCTATGCCCGGCAAGCTGATGTTCAAACGGGCTTCCAACGAGTATCCATCTTTTTCCGATAAACGCAGGTCAACCTCAGCGTCTACCGCAGCGTCGGCAGGAAATCTTACTTTCCTTGTAGCTGCTTCCAATTTCAAGGCACTGAAAAAACACGAAGACCATCCAACAGCAAATAGCTGTTCAGGGTTTGTACCGTTACCGGGGGCACCAGGTAACGAAAGTTTAACATCCAGGCGGCCGTCTGATGTATGTGATGAACCGCCATCACGCCCACCTACGGTGTGTGCCTTTGCGATATAAACCACTTTTGTGTTTTGGGCATCCACTTGTGAAGCCTTGTTACTGTTTTCCATTTTCTTCTTTATTTAAATGATTATTATTTCAGATTTTTTCTGCATTGACCTTATAGTCGTTTTTTTATTTAAGCAACGCCGTCATTATTACCAATCCTGTTCAAATAAGCGCCTACGTTATATTCAAAGTCACCAGCCTGCTGAAAACCCCAGGCTCGCAGTTTTTCTATAGTACGCTTTCGTTCCGGACGCCCGGCAGTCTGGACATATGCGGCCCGCGACTCGTTCATATGTTCCAATGACGGCCTTGGTGCTCGCTGGTTCACCAAAGTTTTTGCCTGTCCGGTTACCACCTGGTCAAACTGGCTAATACGTAGCGCAAAATTGTGTACGAAATCGTCCAACTTATAATCTGGCACCATCCGGTTAATTAGCCCATAACGTTCGGCTATACTCGCATCTATGTCTTCACCGCCTATGATGATTTCGAGCGCACGTGCCCTTCCCACTAAAAGCGGAAGGAATTCCATGCTACCTCCGCCGGGAATCGTTCCAACAGCTACTTCGAACTGGCCGAAGATTGCTTTATCGCTGGCAAAGCGAATATCACATGCTGCTGCAAACTCAATGCCTACGCCACGGGTACGTCCGCGGATAGCAGCAATCGTGATAACTGGCGATTCATACAGCGCTAAGGCAACATCAAACACTGGCAGGATGCCAGAAGATGTTTTGCGGGATATTATTTCGCCACCTTTCACAACGTCAAAATGCGCGATAAAGAAATCCGGTAGCGCGCTGTCAAATACGATCACGCGTAATTCGGGCGAGATCTGCATACGGCGCACCACTTCTTCTAACCCGGTAAGTAGTTCAGGGCCGAACAAATTAAGCGGCGGAGCATCCAGTGTTACCTGCCAGTAACCTGGATTATGGCGGGTTATACGAACTGGAGTTCCCTCTATTTGTTCTGTAGTTTGTGTTGTTTCTTCCATTGTATTATTTTCTTGAATTCATTTTTTTAATAGCCAATTACCCAAATGTGAAATCATAGACCTCAACCTTTGGCGTTAGAAATTCGATCTGAAAGTTATGGTCGTTGATCAGTCCTTGCTGTCGGATCAATTGGTACATCCTTGGATAGGTAATCGTTCCGTTTCCGTATTCATCAATATCCATCCCGTGCGAAGCTCCCGGAATAGCCCCATCAATTGTGACACGGAATTTAATTGGATTTCGTTTTTCACCAGGACCGATAATCAAATTGAGATCTCGGGCATGAAACCGATATATAAGTTTCCCTTGTTTTCCGGTTAATAACACCTTTTCCCTCCCAAAGCTCCATTCGCCTGCAAGTGCCCATTGATTGCGTTTCAGTTCAGTTGGAAGCGTATATTTTACAGGCTCATCGGTGATTATCCCACCGGGTGAAGCAAAACCCTGCGTTTGACCGTAACCGACATAATTTTCGGGCGATTCAACATTTTTCCAGTCGGCGGCAGCTTCAGCGCCGCCGGGTTTCATCTCAGTAAGTTGAAGTGATATATTTTTTGGCGAAAGCTCTTTTAGTAATTGCTGGATCATCATTTCAATTTCCTGATAATCGCCCTCACCGAATTTTTTATAGCGTATCTTCCCATTCCCATCAATCAGGTAAAGTGCCGGCCAGTAATTATTCAGAAAGGAGTTCCATATCTCATAATTGGAATCAACCGCGACCGCATAGGTGATATTCATTTCTCGGTTGGCATTCGTGATATTTCCTAACTCATGCTCAAACGAAAACTCCGGGGTGTGGACACCTATTACTACCAACCCCTGATCCTTGTATTTTGATGCCCAATCCCTTACATAAGGCATGGTACGCCGCCAGTTGATACAGGTGTAGGTCCAGAAATCTACAAGAACGATTTTACCACGCAGATCTTCCAATTTCATCGGCGTTGAGTTTATCCAGCCGGTTGCACCCGCCAATGATGGATTGTTGTCTTGCTCCGGTGTGAATTGTATTGGCGTAACAGCTATAATAACAGCGGTGATTAAGATGGCAGGAATGGTGATATATGGGACTTTCATGGGATTTAACATTACTTGAGAATTATTTATTGGTTTCGATTAACCATGTGCCGCCTCCGTTATATTCTTCCATTCCTCGAATTCGGCAAACCGCTTATCATAGTTTTGCTTTACCAGTGGATAGGCTACTTTACCTAAGAGTAATCTAAGTGGCGGGTTTGGTGAGTCAACAAGTTTTAGAATTGCCGGTGTAGTGGCCTCCGGTTTGCCCCAGGAGTCCGGAATGAGGCTTGCGTAAAAAGCAGTTCTAAGAGGGCCATAAACTTCATTCTCTTCCGTCCGGATGGCTGATGCGCCTGACCAGTCTGTGGAATAGCCATTAGGTTCTATTAGCGTGACTTTGATCCCAAAAGCCGCCACCTCTGTGGCTAATGTTTCACTCAGACCTTCAACCGCAAATTTGGAAGCATTATATAAACCTAAAACAGGTAGCGTAGCCAAACCCAGCATACTGGAAACCTGCAAGATATGGCCACTTCTTTGTTCACGCATAAGCGGGAGTATGGCCTGGCTCATCCATAACAGGCCGAAGAAATTTGTCTCCATTTGATCCCGAGCTTCCTGTTCGGTAGTCTCCTCAATCGTGCCAAATAATCCATAACCGGCATTATTGATCAAAACATCAATTCGGCCAAAAGCAGCTTTTACCTTTTCTATAGTTTCTAAGCTTTCCGATCTGTTATTGACATCCAACTTTATTGGCAATACAGCATCACCGTATTGTTTAACCAATTCGTCAAGGTGTTTAATATCCCTTGCTGTGGCGGCTACTTTATCACCGCGTTTTAAAAACGCTTCAGCCCATAATTTGCCAAATCCACGCGAGGCGCCCGTTATTAATATTACCTTATGCCCTGTTACGGCACTTATATTTTTATTGGTTTCCATTTTTTGTTCTTTAAGTTTTAAAACAGACGGGCAGGTAGTCCCACCCATTTTGATATTATCTCACTTTTTTAAAGGCCGCGCGCATCTCCTCGGCAAATAGCTGTGGTTGCTCCCATTGGGCAAAATGCCCGCCTTTATTTACTTCGTTGAAATAAATGAGGTTACGGTAGCTGCGGAGAGCCCATGTTTTTGGTGCCTGGTATATCTCACCCGGGAACACAGTTATTGCAACAGGAATGGAAATCTGTGCAGTTTTTTGTTCCACCGCGTTAAAGTTGTTGTTATTGTTTTCCCAATAAAGGCGTGCGGACGAAGCGCCGGTATTGGTCAGCCAATAAAGCGTGATATCGTCCAGCATCTCATCTTTGGTGAGTACCTTGCCTGCATCACCGCCGCTATAGGTCCAGTCGTTAAACTTGTCCAGGAAAAACGAAGCAAGTGCAACGGGCGAATCAGTTAAGGCATAGCCAATTGTTTGAGGACGGGTGACCATGATACCTGCATAACCCGCTCCTTTAGTGTATAAATAAGTAAGAGAGTTATAAGCCGCTTTCTCTTTTTCGGACAAGCCCTTTGGCGCCGGCGCGCCACAGCTCAACAGTTTGGCGATTTCGGGTGGCACTGTTGCCGGCATATTAACATGAATGGCTAACAGGCCTGCCGGTTTTTGCCTTGCCATTGCATCTGCCACTACTGAGCCCCAGTCGCCGCCTTGTGATACGTATCGTGTGTAGCCCAGACGCTTCATTAATACATCCCAGGCGCGGGCGATCCTGTCTGGTCCCCAGCCCGTATCTTTTGGCCTTTCCGAAAAGCCATAGCCCGGCATAGAGGGTACTACCACATCAAAGGCGTCTTCTGCCTTGCCGCCGTAAGCTTCCGGGTCGGTAAGCGGGCCAATAGATTTTATCAATTCGAAAATTGATCCCGGCCAGCCGTGTGTAAGTATAATCGGCAATGCATTCGATTTTTTTGAACGAACATGTATGAAATGAACATCAAGTCCATCAATATTAGTTACAAACTGCGGCAGGTCATTAAGCCTGTCTTCTGTTTTGCGCCAATCATAACTGGTTCCCCAATAGTTTACCATCTCCTGGATCTGTTGCAACTGTACCCCTTGCGTACGGTCGTTTACTGTTTCCTTTTCCGGCCAACGGGTAGCTTTTATCCTTTGCCGGAGATCAATCAATGCGGATTCTGGAATGTCGATCTTAAACGGACGGATAGTTTCCTGTGCCCTGACAACTCCTGGAGTTGTTGATATTATACCACCGGCAATGGCGATTATGAATGCGCTGTAAAGCGCGCTTTTAATTGATTTCATTGCTTTATTGTTTATGCTGTTTATTACTTTTATTTTTATTCCTTGGATCGTCTGATGGATCCACATAACTTATTCCTAGCGGAGCGTTGGCTGTAACTTGTGTTTCGTAACTGCCAGATTGAGCCCAATGGAAGTGTGGCGTATTGCCGGGGAGAATGACAACACTTCCGGGCGGATACGCTTTTAGTTTGGATACGTCGAATTCTCTACCTGTTCCTATATAAAAAACGCCGGAGATGACTGTATATATCCTGTTTTCGGGGTGTATATGCGGCCGCAGAATAACACCTGCGGGCACTCTCACCCTGATCACATAAGGTCCTGGCTTTTTTGGATCACCTACGAGTACAGCCAGTCGTGCCTCCGCGGGGAATGCCGGGAAGGGTAACCATTTGATATTCTCAGAATAGATGTTGCCAAACTTATCATTGGGTAATCCCTGAGCTTGACCCTGGGTAAGTTTGAGCAACGCAACGAGGCAAATGAGAACTAAGAGATAATTGGATCTTTTCATGATTTTTAAGGTTAATTGTCTTGTTTGAAATCGGCATTAAAGGAAACTTCTTTCCATTTATCCAGTTCAGCTGACATGGCCCGTAATTTTTTCGCCGCGCGGTAATAAGCGTCACGCCCCAAAAACAGGTGTTCCGGAACTTCCGGGCTTTCCGCAAGTTCAATAAATATTTTCGCAGCGCGTTCAGGGTCACCAGCCTGGGTTCCGTTTGTTGACTGGTACCGGTACTGATATGTTCCTCCGTGGTGTCTTCAACAATCCATGTCATACCATAACCGGCATTATTAACCAGCACGTCTATCCTTCCAAAGGCTGCAACGGCCTGTCTGACTGATTCATCAATGCAGTCCGGATTGTTAAGATCCACAGCCAGAGGTAGAAAGTGATTACTGTCAATAATACCGACAGCAGTTTTCAATGCTTGCGCGTTTCGTGATGTCGCGGCAATACGGTATCCATTCGCCAATAAATTTTTCACGAGCGTTAATCCCAATCCCTGGGAAGCTCCCGTTACATACCAGACTTTTGACGTGTTCATTGCTTTTTTTAATATATCTTAAATGTGCCCAAGCGCTGATAGGATCGGCGCTTGGGTCAAAAAATTATCTGTCTGAGTAGTTGAGTAAAGTATCGATGGCTAATACAGACGAGGCAGGGTTTTGCCCGGTGATCAGCAAACCATCTCGCGTTACAAACGGCTTCCAGTCTTCCCCTTTTTGGAAAATTGCGCCTCTTTGCTTCAGCATATCTTCTAAAAGAAAAGGCACCACATTGGTAAGCTTTGCTGTTTCTTCCTCCGTGTTGGTGAAAGCAGCTACTCTTTTCCCTTCAATAAGCCATAGGCCATCCGGTGTTCTAGCATATTTCAAAGCTGCAGGAGCATGGCAAACTAAGGTTACCGGCTTGCCATTATTGTAAAATGCTTCGATCAGCTTTACGGATTCCCGGTCTTCAGCAAGGTCCCACATTGGACCGTGACCACCCGGATAAAAGATGGCGTCAAAATCATTTTCGGAAACTATGCTTAATTTTGCCGTATTGCTTAGCCTGCCCTGGGTTTCGACATCGTTGTAGTATCGTTTGGTGGCCTCTGTCTTATTTTCGGGCAGGTCGCTTTTGGGATCAATTGGTGCTTGTCCACCTTTTGGTGACGCAATGACGATGTCTTTTCCAAGATCATGTAATTTGTAATACGGAGCGGCAAATTCTTCGATCCATAATCCTGTTTTTTCGCCGGTGTTACCCAATTCATCATGAGAGGTTACAACGAATAGAACTTTGTTGATTTTCATAGATTTTATTTTTAAAGTTTGTTTTTAGTAAGTTTATAGGCAAAGCAATCCCCGCCCGGGTATTTCCCAGCTTAAAAAATGCTATGTTGATTGAACTATAGTGTTGTTTTTACGCCTGCTTTTAGGATTTTTAACCGATCCGCAATCCCAAAGGCGTTAAAGGATTGTTTTAACATATCACCCGTTTCGGTATAATGCGACCAGCCCTCAAAATGCACCGGGATGATCGTTGCTTGGGGGAAAACAAAAGCAGTATCGATGGCGTCATTGGTGCTCATTGTTACATTGAACGGTCCACGTGGCTTAGCCGCCCCTGCAAAAACGAAAACGTATTTCGGCATGAATTTCTCCGCAACCGCTGTAATGCGATCGTAAAACACTGTATCACCTGTAAAGTAGATCTGAATGTCTTTAGTTGAAGCAATGAAGCCAGTAACATCTCCTGTAATATGTTCGCTTCCGGCGGGGCCGTGCCTTGCGGGTGTGGATGTTATCGTCACCTTGTTATCCAAAATCGTTGTCTCCCAGGGAGCCAATCCAATAGCATTTCCTTTTAACCTTTCCGCGCCGGCTTTAGTAGTATATGTTTTCGGCACCGTTTCCAGAAACTTTCTGCCTCCATTATCCAGGTTGTCGCCATGCTGGTCGTGACTAAGCAGTATCGCATCAATTTTGCCAATCTCAACCTTAGCCGGCCCTTCGGTTTTGGAGTAGGCTGGTTTACCGTTAATATTAAATGTTTCGCCAGCCGGGTCAAGCGTTGGGTCGGTCATCAATCGCAAACCGGCTATTTCCAGTATAACAGTTGGGCCACCCAAATAAGTCACATTGATCTCATTTTCCATCGTCTTAAGCTTTTAAATTTTCAAAATAGGCTGTGGTTTCTTCAACCAACGCGTTCATTAGGTCGGCCGCTTTTCGATGTTTCAATATGGGTGCTATTTGCCCGCCCCAAAACAAAATCATATCCCATTTCTCCTGTTCGATTGCCGCTTTACGGATATGCGTCATAAACTGTGTTTGCAAAGGAAAAGGCAGGAAGTCTTTTTCCTTATTTATCAGATCCCTTGCAATACGGCTGGTTATACCCCTGCCTAATCTTCCGGTAAACGCACGCGATAACGTAGTGTATTTGGCTGAATCAGAAAACAACATTTGTTTATGAACAGCAGTAGCATTTGATTCATCCGTAGCCAGGAAAGCTGTACCTATTTGTGCGGCATCGGCACCAAGCGCCAGTGCTGCGGCTACCCCAGTACCGTTAGCTATCCCGCCTGCAGCAATAACCGGAATTTTAACCCTTTCTTTAATGAGTTGTACCAACACAAATGTTCCAACAGTTGATGACTCTGCCGATGTGAGGAACGATGGACGGTGGCCGCCCGCCTCAAAGCCCGATGCGATGATCATGTCAACGCCTGCTGCATCCAAGGCAATCGCTTCATCCAGCGTGGTCGCGGCGCCTATGGTAACAATGCCGAGCTTTCTGCATTGTTCTAAAACATCAGCAGACGGGACACCAAACATAAAGCTAAACACCGGCGGCCGCTGGTGCAGTATCACCTCAAACTGGTTTTCAAAGCGAGTTTTGAATGGTGCCGGCTTTTCGGGCAGTTCTATCCCTAACTCATCAAAATACGGTTTGAACAGTTGCTGTGACCGACCGAACTGCTCGTCGGAGACCGTTCCATTAACCGCGTCTATATCAGACACCCACAGGTTGATGTTGTACGGTTTACCGGTTGCTGCTTTAATTTGCTTATCCACTTCGATGATCTCCTGCGGACTTAGCGTGTAAGCGCCGTATCCGCCAAGACCACCCGCGTTAGACACGGTTGCCACCAGCTCAACAGATGACAGGTTACCGCCGAACGGGCCTTGTAGGATAGGGTATTGAATACCCAGCATTTTGCTTGCTTTAGTTTGATACCACATGATGATGCTATATTTATTGGGCTACGTCTGTCAACATTTTGTTGACGATAAACCACTGTCCGTCAATTTTATGAAAAGACAAAAACTCATCGTAATTAAAATCATACATTTTAACATGTAATTTGGCTACGGCGATAGAGTTTACTATATCTATAGAAGTGATTATACCACTGAATGGTTTCCCGGAGTCTTTTACGCTCACTCGGTTTTTTACACCGTCAAGGTATTGTTCCAGTGTTTTAGCATATGGTACTCCTTTTATATCGCCAAATACAAGCGTGCCGGGATGATACACTTTGCGAAGCAGGTTGATATCACCTTCGTATATTCCTTTTAAATAAAGGTCCACCAGTGCCCGGGTGATCACTTGTTTATCATTTTGATTGGTTTCCATTTTGTTTTTATTCTGTGCTTTAAACACCAGCATGATGCAGGATAAAAAAGCTGTTAATAAAACCGTTTTCATTTAATTTAAGTTATGGCCCGCTGCCAAACCACCATCTACGTTGATAATGGCTCCGCTAATAAAATTGCTCTTTGCAACAGTGTAAACCATTTCGGCAATGTCTTCCACTTCGCCAACACGATTAAGCAGGTGCAAACTGGCACTTTCATCAGCATCGTCGCCGTGCATCGGAGTACGTATAGTGCCCGGAGCAACAGTATTCACTCTAATATTCTCTTTACCAAATTCGGCGGCCAGTTGCAGAGTTAATGCGTGTATTGCCCCTTTCGATGCCATTTGCGCGGTAATAGGAACTCCTCCGAGTGCGTGGTTTACCAGTGGTGTGCCAATGTTAATTACCACGCCATCGTGCTGTTTAAGCATTTGCGGTATAACTGCTTGTGTAGTGAAGTATGTACCCTTGAGGTTTGTATTTAAAAAACGGTCGAGGTAGGCTTCATCTACCTGCAGGAAGGGTTTGGTTTCAAATATGCCGGCGTTGTTGACCAGCACATCCGCCGAACCGAATTTTTCAACAGCGGTGGCTACAAGCCTTTTACCTGTTTTTTTATCGCTTACATTACCCGCAACCATAGCCAGGTTTTCGCTTGCCCCCAGTTCCCGGTAAACTTCTTCCAGCTTCTTTGCTGTAAATGAATTAATTACCACATTGTCACCTTTTTCTAAAAAATGACGGGCTATTTCTTTACCAATGCCAGATGAGGCACCGGTAACTATTATTGTTTGTTTTTTCATCGTATTATTTTTTATCGGCAGTAATGCCTTTTTCTCTTAGTACCGATACCTGCTCACCTGCATAACCCCAATCATCCAGTTCAACTTCCTGGATTACTACATGAGTTAAATGTGGGTCTTTATTAAGGGTATCGGTTATCAGATCTGTTACACCTTTTATTAGTGTTTGCTTTTGCTTCCTGGTAACCCCCTCGCGGGTTACTTCTATTTTTACGTATGGCATGACTTTAATTTTTAAGCTAAAGCTGTTGATTAAACAGCTTTAGCGGTGATCTTTACATTCAGTTCAAAATCATTGTAGATAAGGGTATCACCCAGATTTTGAAAGAAATTTCCCGAACGGAATTTCATTCCGTATTTGGTACGGTCTACTACAATTACAGCGGTTGCGGTTAAAATATCGCCGCCCACATTTACAGCAACATCAAAATCAATGGCATGTGTAATGTCTTTAATAGTAAGGTTGCCTTCAACATGATTGCCTGTAACTGAAGTTATTTCTAAAACTGCTTCAGGATATTTCTCAGAAGAAAAGAAATCATCAGATGCCAGGTGCCCCCAAAATTGAGCGTTCAGCGTAGGATCGGTAACATCTAATATTTTGATAGATGTGGTGTCGATAATAAATTTACCGCCGACAAGTTTACCATCGTTTAAAAATATTTCACCTTCTTTGATACCTATGGTGCCGTTATGTGCACCGGTTACCTTTTTTCCTTCCCAGTCGATATTGCTTTGAGAGGTTACGATTTCGAATTTTTGATTTTTCATTTTACTTTTTAAATTATAGAACAAATTACGGTAGCATTTCGCGGAGAGGCGTGTGACCTACATCACATAGACACCAATGTTTTATTTTATGTGATGTAAATCACTTTCGACATGTGCTAAATTGTGGATTTTATGAATTAGCGCAGGGTTTTAAATGCTGCCCGCATTTCTTCGACAAATACTTTCGGTTGTTCCCATGCGGCAAAATGCCCCCCTTTTCCCAACCTATTATAATAGATTAGTTTAGGATATGCCTGTTCCGTCCAGCTACGTGGGGCCTGGTAAAGTTCATCAGGAAATGCGCTTACTGCTACTGGTATGGTAATTCCCTTGGGGGCGAAGAAAGCAAGCTTGCTTTCCCAATATAGGCGTGCTGAAGAAACTGCTGTTCCGGTTAACCAATATAATGTGATATTATCGAGAACATCATCCTGCGTTAAACCTTCAGACTGCCCATTAAAAACATTTGATATCAGGTTAAGGCTTGCTGCGTCATGGTCAAGCATCCAGGCAGCCAGTCCGATAGGAGAATCTTCTATGGCGTATAACGTCTGCGGACGGTTTGCCATTTCATTAGCATAGCCTAAACCATGTTTGTAAAAATAATCAAGTTGGTCATAAGCATGTTTTTCATCAACAGAAAGCGAAGCAGGTGCAGGTTCACTAAATTGAAGAGCTTTCGCAATATCGGCAGGTACCGTAGCAGGCATATTGGTATGAATGCCTATCAACTCCGGTGGCGTTAGCAGCGCCATTTGTTCGGTAACTGCGTTACCCCAGTCACCGCCCTGGGCAACAAACCTTTTATAGTTCAACCGTTTCATCAGGGTAACCCATGCCCGGGCAATGCGTTGCGGGTCCCAGCCTGTTGCCTTTGGCTTTGCTGAATAACCATATCCCGGCAGCGACGGAATAATCACATCAAAAGCTTCTTCTGCTTTTCCCCCAAACGCGGTCGGATCTGTCAGTGGGCCAATAATTTTGAGTTGCTCTATAACAGATCCCGGCCAGCCATGCGTAATGATGATCGGTAATGCACCTTTATGCTTGGAGCGCACATGTATAAAATGAATATCCAGCCCATCAATTGTGGTGATAAACTGTGGCAATGCCTCTAGCTTGGATTCAACCTTGCGCCAATCGTATTTTGTTGCCCAATAATGTGCCAGCTTTTTCATCACTTCCAGCTGCACGCCCTGCGACTTATCCGCCACGGTTTCGCGTTCAGGCCATTTGGTTGCCAATATGCGCTTCTTTAGATCAGCAATCCTACTTTCACTGACCTTCACATGGAAGGGGCGTATTGCTTCACTGCCGGTAACTATTCCCGACGGAACTCCTTGTGCATTGCTTAATGCACTTTGCATCACCAATGCCCCCGCAGCGATCGTACATGCAAAAATTCTTCTGGTATTTTTCATTTTTTTAAGATTATTTTTTTTATTCTTTAGATTTCGCTTCCCTAATTCCGTGCCATTGTTATAATATTGATTTACAGGTATTTGCGAAAAACAACAAATAAAATTTTTTCTATATATCGTGAAATAGAGGAAGCGCACAGCGAGATCTCAAGGCATTAGAAAATTCCAAACAATTAAAAGGCCGTCACATTTTTATTTAAAGAAAATATTGGCGAAATTTATTCGGCAACTTTATTAATTCATTGTTTTTCCATCCATTATATGCTGGGAGATGGGTGACTTAGTCGCAAAGACTTTTTAAACTACAGGCTAGTCGGATTAGAAGTACATGAAACTATCGGCCTTTATTGTTTAAACAATTTATCTTCTTTGAGGAAATTGCTTATTTTGGTATTGCCGTTATTGCTGACGTGACGTTCATGCGGGATATGCGCCTGTCCAACTTGGACATTACAGAATTTACCCTGGCATTAAAAAAGCGGCTGTTATCTTTCTAAACCACGTGAATGAAAAGATATGAATACAAAGATACTGATAGTAGAAGATCAATTTATAGAAGCAGACAACTTGCGTGGTATCCTGCGCGGAGCAGGTTACTTTGTTTGTAAGATCGCCCGTTCGGTCCCAGAAGCTTTGCAAATTATTGAAGATGAGAAACCGCGTCTTGTCTTGCTCGACATTTATCTAAAGGGGCCGTTAACTGGCATTGATTTGGCCAAAACCTTAAGAGAGAGAAATATTGCCTTTGTTTTTCTTTCTGCAAATTCAAACAAACAAACTCTTGACGCAGCAAAAGCAACCAGACCATACGGATTCCTGGTGAAACCATTCAGAGAAAAAGATGTGTTGGTTATGTTAGATATAGCCTGGTACCTGCATCGCCAGGACCAGGGATTAACAGAAACATCTAAAGATATCAGGCAACATACCAAGCCAGCTGACTTTAAAGAAATTATCGGTGGAAGTAAATGCATGGTGGAAGTGATGAAAAATGTCAATATAGTGGGTATTTCGGACATATCTGTACTCATTTTAGGTGAAAGCGGTACGGGGAAAGAACTGATTGCGCAAAGTATACACCGGCTGTCGGAACGTAAACAAAAGCCTTTCGTTGCGGTAAACTGCGCTGCATTGCCTTCCAACCTCATTGAGTCAGAATTATTTGGCCATGAAAAAGGGGCCTTCACCGGTGCCGCTGAAAAAAGGATCGGAAAATTCGAACAGGGAAATGAAGGTACTATTTTTTTAGACGAGATTGGTGAACTTCCGTTGGATCTGCAGGTGAAGTTACTAAGAGTACTACAGGAAAAAGAAATAGAATCCATTGGTGGAAAAACCAGAAAGATAGATGTGCGTATTATCACTGCAACCAATCGTAATCTGGAAGAAGAGGTCGCCGCCGGTAAATTCAGACTGGATCTTTATTACCGGATTAATATCTTCCCGATCCTATTGCCACCTCTGAGGGAACGTAAAGATGATATTGTGGCCCTGGCCAACCATTTTGTAAATATTTATGCCCGCAAGGAAAAGAAAGACATCAAGGGAATGGCAGATCATGTGATCCAGTCAATGTTAAATTACAACTGGCCGGGCAATATAAGGGAATTGGAAAACGCTATCGCCAGGGCGGTGCTTTTAACAAACGGCCCGATTGTCAATTCGATTACGTTATCCGGTCCAAATAAAAAAACGGATGCTGTTAGCAATGGGCGGATAAAGTCGCTGGTTGACAACGAACGGGATCATATTTTATACGCGCTGGAACAATGCAGCTGGAAAATATATGGCGAAGGCGGCGCTGCAGAATTATTGGAGCTTCATCCTTCTACTCTGAACTCCCGAATCAAAAAGCTTGGTATTGAAAAAAAATATGCAAAAAACGGGGACTAATAACCTTTTGCTACATTAATGACCTTTCGTGCCAGAATCTCTACATCATTTATACCATTTGCATACCCCTGTCCGTCGTTATGATTTCCGTTTTCACCTGGCGTGACCGTATGGAATGCGATGTTAGTTCCTGAGAATGCTGTGCCAAGCTGCAATGTAAGCGAGTGCATAATACTTAGGTGCCGGAAAATTTGAATCCGGACTGATTTTGTGAGAATACCGAATAACCGGTATGTCTATATTGATTACCATGCCACTGTCCTGCCTGAGAAACTGAGGAATTATTGCCTGGACAGCAAAGAAGGATTGTAGCGAAAGATCGCCACAACGGAGGAGGAAAATAGTCGCGTCAGGTAAAACAGATATAGCAAAAATCAACTTGAACTGATAATTGACCAAGCCTTTATGACTTTTGCTAACCTAAATGTAGTTACTGTTAATCAGGCGGTTAATAAAAAGAAGGTTAATTGCTCGATGTTTCCCCGACAAATTTACTTTTAAAAGCATAAGACATCTAACCGCTAAAGTCAGTCCGGCGTTTTGTGGTATTTGACTGATAAAAAGCAATTTATGGGCAAAAGACCTTTGAAAATCTTTTGCCACGTGAAGGAGCCAAACTGGGCTCAAATAGTTGTAAACATTCGTAACTTAAAATGTCTTCCTCCGCAAATCTTCTAGAAAGTAGTTCGAGATAGATCAATTGTGGACTACTTAAGGAAACACCATATAAAGGTTGTTTCCTTTTTTTATGCCAATAAAATCTGAATGTCCCGTTTAGCTATATGGATGTTGCCAAGGTTTTCTGTAAGGTCTTCTCAATAACTTCGTCGCTTCCGGATCGTTAGTACATATCTTTTTTTGTGGATCATATTGAAGTGGCCGATTCAACTGCATGGATAGATTGGCTAGTATGCAACTGGCAGTTGATATGTGTCCTTCTTCAATATCTGCGACAGGCAAATGGTCATTTTTGATGGCCGATAGGAGATTCAGCATGTGCCGCCGCGTAGCTGGTGCGGTATGTAGTTCGATTCTGGGCTCGTTTAAATCCGCTGGAAACTCTTCCTTTTCATAAACTACATCTTTGACAATACGATCACCTTTGCCTGTTGGAATAAACTCATATTTCATGACACTTCCCTTTAGGATGCCTTTATCGCCATGAATAATGAACGCCCATGGATATTCCGGATCCGTTGGGTTCCCCCATGTACGATGTTGCCATATGCAGTTCAGTTCGTCATATTCAAAAATAGCCGTCTGCGTGTCGGCAATGTTTGATTTTCCCTCTTTTTGAACATAGATTCCACCGGTAGCACTAACACGCTTTGGCCATTTAAGCTGTAACAACCAGCGCACCGTATCAAACATATGCACACACATATCTCCTGTAATTCCATTTCCATATTCCATAAAAGTTCTCCACCAGCTCCCATGCGGTAAGTCATCATACGGACGCAAAGGGGCAGGGCCGGTCCACATTTCATAATCAAGAAAGTCGGGAACCGGCTCCAATGGCGGATTTCCATTTTTCCTCATATGATAGTAGCAGCACATCTCCACGTGCGATATCTTACCGAGCAAACCTTTATCGATCACACGCTCTTTCGCATCAATCAGATGAGGGGTACTTCTCCTTTGTGTGCCTACCTGCACTTTTTTATTATATTTTCGTGCTGTGCTGAGTATCGCTTCTCCTTCAAGTACATCAACGCTGACGGGTTTTTGTAAATAAAGATGCGCACCCGATGTTATTGCGTCAATAGCTTGTTGCGTATGCCAATGATCCGGAGTACCAATGAGGACTAAATCTAGCTTATGATCGGCTAACATCTTCCTGTAATCTCCATATAATTTTGGAATCTTCCTTGAGGCTTGTCGTTCGCTGATTAGCTTTCCTGCTTCCTCTAAATGATTGCGGTCCACATCGCACACCGCGACAACATCGACATCGCTGACCTGCATGAGCCTAAAAAGATCGCTTTTTCCATACCAACCCGCCCCAATCAAACCAACCCGCAGGTTGTTGGATGTGTCGGCAAATGTTAAGCCTTTGGTTTGTAATGCAGATAGAGTTAAAACAGCGCTAGCGCCTTGAATGAATTTTCTACGGTTCAGATTAAAGTTAGCCATAGTCTATATTGGTTTATTATTTTCTACGAGGAAACAAAAAAATGAAGATAAGGTTTATTTAACTATTTTGTATCAAAAAAATAACTAGGCGAGCATTTGCGAAATAAATGGGCAATACTGCTCCTCAAGGGCTAGTCGGCATGCTGGTCGGGTAAAAATCGAATTTCATAATCACTAAGCGTGATGAGCCGCTCTTTATATAGTCCGCCGATGGCTTTCCTAAAAGCATTTTTGCTAATCTGGAAGCGTGCCTGAATTTCTTCGGGCGTACTTTTGTCGCCCAAACCGATCGTTCCCCCTTCGTTCTTAAGCGCGTGCAAGATTACTTTTTTGGTGTTAAGCACATGCTCAAAACCCTGCGGGCGCAGGCTGAGATCTATTTTGCCCTCAATATGTATATTTTTGATCCAGCCCTTACGCTTTTGGCCGATGGCAACATCTGCTACTAGTTCATTGCGGTACAATATCCCTATATGACGATTGTTAATGATTGCATGGAAGCCTAGATCGGTCTCTTCGCTGATGAGCAGTTGTACTTCATCCCCTACTTCAAAATCGCCTTCTTCGATATACTGATGTAACCGCGATGACGCCACGATATGTTGATTCAGCCTGTCTAAGTAAAGGTAAACGATATGCTTTTCACCTTCACGCATCGGTCGCTGCTGCTCTTCGATCGGCACATATATGTTTTGATTGATGCCTAGATCTAAAAAAGTGCCATCTTCGCCGACATCAACAACGGTTAAATAGGCAAAATCACCAACCTCTGCAAACGCTTGTTTGGTAGTCGCCAGAAGTTGTCCGGCCGTGTTTATAAATACAAAAACAGTAATAGTATCGTTGACTTCTGCCTGTGGAAGCACATCAGCGGATGGTAATAAGATTTCATTTTCCCCATCGGACAGATTTAAGCCGTCGCTGCTTTTTTTTACCACCCTAAGTATGTTATATTTTCCGATTTCTGCCATCAGTATAAAATTGCGTCCAGCGCCCGTAGCTATTATACAAAACTACGCAATCCTCACCAAAAAAAGAGGGCTACACGGTGGGGTGAAAAGGAGAATGAATCTGGGTCGATTTACAGATCGCACTGAATGAGTATAAAGAAAGTAGCGCAAGAAACCATCGGAGCGATATTGAGTAACTGGCCGAATAAATAGTTGAAGATATAACAGAAAACGGACGGTTTTAACTCCTGGATAAAATACTTTGCTTCTCTTCGTATAAGAATAAACAATATATTTGTCTATCATAGGATCATCGGAGTGTGTCTAAAAGGCACACGAAGACAATCATGCATCTTTTGCATGATTGTAACCGATACACAAAGCCCATATGACTGACAGACATTTCCTTTTTTTATGGATACTATTTTTTCTCCTTGGGATTAGCGTATGCGCCCAGGCAGAAGACGTTGAGCAACTTTTGAAAAAAGCATACACGGCGCGGCTCAAAGCAGACTACGACAGCAATCTCCATTGGCTAAAAGAAGCAGAGAAAATCAAAAAGCCAAAGCAGGATCCTTTGTTGTTAGTCAAACTATACGGAGAGCTAAGTAAACAGTATTTAATCAGCAGCGATTATGCTAAAGCTAAAAGTTATGCGGAAAAAAGCCTTCGAACTGGTCAAAAAGCTCAATATGCGCTGGCAGAAGCTTATGGATATATTGCGGTATCTTCCTACTACAACTATTTGGACATCGGCGATCTTGCTGTAAGCAATGCCCAACGAGCTTTAAAGCTTCTAAAAGGTCAGCGCGACTTTTTCCTTCAGTCCCGTGCGTATTATATTCTTTATGGGGTTTACTCCAGTTGGAATGATATTGCCTTAACTGAAAAGTATGCCCGCCTTTCTATAAATGCCGCAATTGAGGGAAAAAATGATGAGATGCTTTCCAATGCCTATTCTGCCTATTCTACAGCGATGGAATATCGCTATAATCAAACGAAAGAACAACAGTATTTAGACAGCATGAAGTTATATCTTCACAAATCTGCGGATGTCTATAAACGTTCTCCGGAAACAGTGGGCGTTCGTTCTTATTCCATTGCTAACATCAATCTAGCCAATTATTTTTTTACATACCAACCCCTTGACCAACAGTCTACGCGAGACAGCATCCTGTACTATACAGATATTGCCCGTCGTTTCTCTCAGGCGTCTGATAAAAACTACGTCATCATGGGTAATGTTAACGGGCTTTTGGCCGAAGTTGCCAGTTTACAAGGCAATAGCCAAATGGCTGAAGCCTACCTAATGGACTCGTACATCCATCTCACCGCGTTGGCTGCCCCTTCTTATTATACCCTTTCCAATGTTGCTCAAGGCTTGAGCGATTTACATCGGAAACGTGGAGATTATGAAAAAGCATTATTCTATCAAAAGAAAAAAGAAGGATTTAATAATAAGATCTTTAATGAGACACAGATGCTGGCGGCGAAGAAACTGGAGGCGCAGTATGAAAATAAAAGGCTTTTAGAAGATATCAAATTAACTTCAGAAAAGGCTAAAAATCAACAGATGCAAAACATATTGTTGACAGGCGTTTGCCTACTCTTGTTGGCGAGTTTATTATTGCTAAGAAATTCTTTCAAAAACAAAACGCGACTGCAGGAAGAAAAAGCGCTACGACTACAGCAAGAAAAGAACGATGCGGAACGCAATGCACAGCTTCAATCTAAAATGCAAGAGGAAGAGCAGGCCCGATTACAAGCAGAACAGCAGCTCCTGCTGGTTCAGAAAGAACAGATGCAGAAGGAGGCGATGGCCGATGCTTTACAGATCGAACGCAAGAACCGCCTATTGCTGCAAATGAAGGATAAACTGAAAAAATTAGAAACCGAACATAATAAGGGATATGTGGAAAGGATCATCAAAGAGGAAATGCGTTTAGAAGAAACGGTAGAGCGCTCAGCCAGAGAGTTTGAGAGTATCAACCCTGTGTTCTTTCGTAAGCTAAAGGAAATATCTGGAGATAAACTCACCTCTCTGGAACTCAAACATTGCGCATACCTATACCTTAAGCTCAACACAAAGGAGATCGCCGCCGCTTTTTACATCGAGCCAAAAAGTGTACGTGTGAGCAAATACCGTATTAAGCAAAAGCTTGGATTGGATAAAGACACTGATCTGGATGGCTTTCTACAGGAACTAGGATGATTTTTATCTCTCGTTCTTCCTATAAGTGGCAGCGATAAGAATAACAGGGGCCGCCAGGCAAAATGGAAGTATACAGCGTAAGGAGAGCGTAGGTTTGTCTTCTGTAAATTATAACTTCCTCATTTGTAGTTTTTTATATTGGGATGGATTGCCTTGTAGTCACTTTGTAGCCAGTCCTTGTAAAACATGTAGTTGCTTTGCAGCGTTCCTGTCTTGGAAGATGGCTTTATCCTAAATACTTTTGAGAATAATCATTTTTAACACCGTACAATCTCTAAATAAGCTTGCCGGGTTAGGAAAAAATGAAATGTTCAGGAGTTCAGGAGATAAAGAATCGAATAAAACATATAACCATTTATGAAAGATAAGATATGAGCATGCCAACATCAAAACTACCTTTTCTGGAGATCATTGAATGGGTAGAACAAGACCCTAACATGATGATGTGGAAAATCGCAGACGGGGATAAAGAAATAAAAAACGGCGCAAAGCTAATTGTGCGTGAGAGTCAGTCTGCTATGTTTATGAATGAAGGCACTATTGCCGACATTTTTGCTCCAGGGACCTATACACTCCATACGCAGAATATTCCTGTTTTATCTCGCCTGAAAGGTTGGAAGTATGGGTTTGAGAGCCCGTTCAAGGCTGACGTTTATTATTTTTCAGTAAAGCAGTTCGTTAACCTTAAGTGGGGTACACCCGCGCCGGTCATTCTGAGGGATACACAGTTCGGACAGGTACGTGTTCGCGCTTTCGGTACTTATAATGTGCGTATTACGGATCCTCAACGATTCTTTAAAGAGTACGCGGGCACCTATCCAAAGCTTACCATATTTGAGTTTGAGCGGCAGCTCCGTGACTTTATCGCTCCTCAATTTAGTGAGGCACTTGCCCTTTCCAATATTTCTGTATTGGACATTGCTGGCAACATTTCGGAGCTTAACAAACGTATAGAGCCTCTCATCCGACCTTACTTTGACGATTTTGGTATCGAGATTACGCAGTTCACGCTAACATCTGCCACACTACCAGATGAAGTTACACAATACTATGATAAAGTGACAGGCATGAACATGGTGGGAAGCGATTTGGATAAATTCCAGAAATTTAACACCGCTATTGCGATCAGTCAGGAGGGTAATCTTGCACAGCAGGGCGTCCAACAAGGACTTGGGTTAGGCTTGGTGGTAGGACAAGTGAATCATACACAGCAAACCCTACAAGATTCTCAAGCAACATCACAGACTACTAGCTCTGTTTCTGCCGACAATAAGGATGAGCATACCATCAAACTACAAAAAATTAAAACGCTCTTTGAAAATGGGCTGATAGACGAGCAAGAGTATAAAGCGAAAAAAGCGGAAATATTATCGCAATTGTAAATATAAATAATTAAGAATTCCTTTCAGACTTCTCATTTTATAATAGGGATTATATTGTAAGATCACACTGTTTATGGAAAAACCCTTATCTATTGTTGCACGTATGCAGCAAAAAGCTCTCCAACAAAAACGGGAAGCATTTGTGGAAAAACAAGCCGGAATGAATGCGATGACCTGCCCTAACTGCGGAGGAGGTCGTGCTAAGGAGGACGGTATTACCAAATGTGCCTATTGTGGGTTTGAATTTATCTCCCAAAAGCTTACCGACGGAATTCATATTAAAGAGAGCGATAATTCTAAGTAAAACGAATCAGAATCGGGAAACGAAAAATACAGCTATGATGAGCTTTTTTAACTTCAATAAAAAAAATAAGCAGACCGCCGATCTTATCTCTGAAACGCCACTGACCCAAAGGCTGCAAACGTTTTTAGACAAGCTACATGCGCGGGCAGAAGAAATGCGTGCCGAAGTACAAGTTTCTGCACAAAGCGTAGCTGATGCGGATCCTGATCCCTTTAAAAGAAGTTTTTTGCAGTTTAAGTCTGGTATGATCGCTCAGTTTAATGCAATTCTGCAAAAAGGGAGTGGGGTCTATCAAAAAGAAGTCGCACCGAAGGCATCTCCCATGGAATTGATGACCCTTTCTCAAATGTTCAACGACTGGCATATCAGCGTCCTAAACATGATGACCTCTGCCTTTGATCATGTGGTAGAGCGTGACCTGGAGCGCGAGTATACGGAAATAATGGAAGAATATCAGCGCTATAAAGATCATTTCCATTGCAAACAATGTGGCGGTAAATTGGAGATACAAACCTTTTATTTTACGGCCGCCTATATTGCATGTCCGTATTGCCGAACACAGAATACCTTTGATCCGGGTACCAAAGTTCGTATGGTAGAGCATCTAGCACGTCCGCTTGCGGAGCTTCGCTGTAGGGGACGCTACCAAACATACAAACAGGAGCGTAAACTACTTGGCGCGAAAGGTGCCGAGGAAAGCTACCGTGCATACGTACTCGCGCTTATCGGTGAAATGGATAATATTCTTCCAGGCCTGGAAACGCAGCATCAAAATTTTTGTAATAGGCTTTTGGATGATTACCAACGTTTTGAAGTATTCGATAATTAACGCAAACAACAATTTTTCACTAATAAATACATTTATCATGTTCAAGAAATTTTTTAAAGACCTCAGCGGAAATTTGGATGACATCGCGAAAAATGTCGCAAAAGGACAGCAAGATACTAATACTAACGACGAAATACTCAAGGCCTACGCAAAGGGAGATATGAATAAAATCTTCGATGTAGGTGCGGCTTCAGCAGGCTATACCACTATGAATACTGCGACAGAAGATCCTAATGATCCACAATTGCAGCCTGTTCACGGTATTACTGTTTTTGACTATGCTGCCGGAGCGGCGAAAATCGGTGAAGGTTGTACAGAAGAACAGATCTGTCGTGCACTCGGCGTAGAAAGGCCTCAATGGGATGAAGCACAGACCACTTGGAATAACCGTATGCGAGACGATAAGACCTTCAATGTCATTAATGTTTACTCCAAATATTTTGGAATGGTCAAAGACCATGAAAAACTAGGTGGATTAAAACCTGATAATGCACCTACCACAACTGTAGTATCAGAGGCTGCCGCTGCCAATTTGCAAAGACTGGAGACTGATAAGCATTATTTCTTTGAGATACAAGCTGCTATGCAGGCAGCTTACGACAATGGTATAGATGGTGCACAATGGTTAATAGACAACCTTGGTCTTACTGTCGCACAAGTCAATGGTTCGGGAACAAAGTGGATGAATGACTTTAACACCATGGCCGAAATGATGGATTACCAAGAGCAGAAGAAAAAAGAATATAGCGAGCGATTTGCAAAAGAATCTGGAACTGGCAGCGCTGCGGATGATATCAATTTTTAGCATTTTCGATTTATAATCGTTTGCAAACTACTGCGGCACGATCGGAATCATCTGAGAAGGCCGCAGTACCTTAACGAGTGTATTAAAAACGCAATAAATTGCCAGATGCAGATTGGGTAGCGTTGATCACTGGATAGTCCGAATTAAATTATTCCAAATAATTATGCTAGCAACGATTTTACACCGTATCCACGCTTTAGGTGGGTCCACAGATCAAGTAACAGGGGTGTCTTTGCAATCCGACCTGGAGGCTATTGTATTGAAATGCCCCCTATATCCTAAACCAGAAGACACACCTTGGAATTCGTCGTCGGAAACAGAACCTATTTATGGACTTGAAGAATACCTGGTAACACACCGCCAATTACTGGAGACAGATAGGGCTGCATTCTACAGACAACTTTTGGACGACTATTTTGAACAGATCACAGAAGATGAACCTTTAGCCCAGAGCTATCTGACGGCACGCCTTTTTACGCCTTTTAAAGCAGGATCAGCCGACTTCGAAGAATGGAACGATATCATAGATGAAACGGCTGTCAAAGAAGTGGTGAAGGCCGATAGGCCAGATTTTATGCAGTTAGCTTGGTCTTATAGTTACCCAGATTCGTACTACATCTCATTGTCGGATAAGAATCCTGAAAATCCAAAAGTATTTGGTACAGATCATGAAGCATTCTTTAGAGAAATCGATGAATATGGCACAATGGAAGATTTCTTGCATTCTTTCTTCACGAAAGAAGAACTGATTATAGCCATTGAAAAAGCACTTGAAAAAAATAAAGAGAAAAAATAGCAGAAATAGGTAGCTGCTCGTCGACAATTTCTTGTTTTTTTTACCAAATTGTCGGGTTTCTCCTTGCATCTTCGAATTTTAGCAAGTGCGATTTGTTTTCTAGACCGCCGGCAAAGCCAATTAATTTGCCTGAGGTTCCGATAACGCGGTGGCAGGGCGCTATGATTGAAATAGGATTTTTATTTGCTGCGCCGCCTACCGCTCTCACCGCTTTTGGACAGTTAATTTGCTTTGCAATTTGGCCATATGTTCTAGTTTCTCCAAACGGTATCGTAAGCAGCGCTTCCCACACTTTCTTTTGAAATGCCGTGCCCACAAAATCTAATTCCAAATTAAAATCTGTTCGTTCTTTTTGGAAGTACTCAGTTAACTGTTTAGCCGTTTCAAGAAGGACAGGATGGTCATTGCGTTCGATACTTTCCCTTATTTGAATCCTTTGAGGTTCGTCATTTTCCCAAAGTACAGCTGCAAGGCCTTTATCGCTTGCTATGAGTTTTAGCTCTCCAATAGGAGATTTTATAGTTTTATGATAGTAGTCCATCATCTTCATTTATCAATTTATAAAAATATTGAATATATTCAATTGTTTAATAATACCGTTCTGTTTCAGGTGCTTTGTTCGTGATTGCTTGTGTTTTCTGTGAAAGGTAAAACGACAGTTTGTCTGCCATTTTTTATACGTTGATTTGTCTATATAATAAGGAATAATGCTTTCGGTATAATTTTCGCCTCAATCTGATTCACCTTCCCTATATATTCGCCATCTACCTGAAAAAATGTATTTTCCCTCATATGAAGAATAACTTCTTTTGTCTGTATAACTTCTGTTTTAAAAGGATTGTGAGGAGTTTTAAAATTGAACCACATTTTGAATAATTCTATCAAAGAGAACCATTTTACAATGACTATTTCAAAGTGATCGTCGAATAACGAACCCGTTCTGTTTATTTTTACACCTGTTCCGTAAGTAGTGCCATTTGCTAGCACCACCATTTCTGCCTTCCTATATTTTGTTTGTCCGTTTATCGTAATGGAGACATGCATTTTTTTATGCCTCTTTAGCGCTCGCCATGTGGCTCTGGCATATCCCAGCATCCCCCGCTCTTTTAGTGATTGAAATTTTTTTACAATACGTGCATTTATTCCAATGTCAGCAAGATGAATGCTAAGTTCATTGTTAATAGACAATGCATGGATTTCTTTCACACTTCCCTTCACCATCAAGTCGAGTGCAATAGGCAGACTTGTTTTTAGATTGATTTCTTTGGCCATACCATTGGCAGAGCCTGTGGGGATAATAGCTAAAGGAATACCTGTATATAACAAACATTCGGCTGCAAGCTTTACTGTGCCGTCACCCCCAACCGCTGCAACTCTATCAGGTTTACACTTATGTATTTCTTCTTTTATTGCTTCAACAGTGCAGTTTTTTTCTAACGTATAAATATGTATAGTATGACCGGCATCTTGAAAATGATTTAATATAAGTGCAGCATAGTCCTGATTTTGGCTACCTGATTTAGGATTTACAATGAAAAATAAAACCAGCGATTGCTCTTTGCTCATTTACGATACTTTGATTTACTATAAAACCACAAAAGGTTTTATATGTTTGAAGATTAATGAAGCGCTCTATCGAAATAAAAATTTACAATGGTTATGGTCATTCCAAAAATCTGGTTGTTTACGGCCATGTTTTTAAATGGAGGCCAAAATTGAGTGGTAAATATGATAAAAATAGTTTGCGCCATGCGTGGAGCTTGCTGAAGTTGTTTATGTCAAGGCCCTATAAAAAGGCGAATTTAAAATTATTCTTCAAAGGCCAAGTGATAAACACGCAAGCTGATCATGATGGTTTTTTTAAGTTTAAATGGGCGTCTGATGTGCACTTAGAAGCAGGCCTACATGATCTGAGAATCGGATTAGTTGATTTTTCTGGTGAGGTTTCTCATTTCACAAGGGGTAAGGTATATGTACCCCATTCCACGCAATATGTATTTGTTTCAGATATTGATGATACCATTTTAATTTCTCATTCGGCCACTATATGGAAGAGGTTAAAGGAGTTATTGGCTAGGAATCCCTACAAACGCAAAATCTTCGCCAATCAAGTCCATTGGTATAATCATTTATCGCTTTCAGGAACCGATCCTGAACATCTGAATCCTTTTTTCTATGTCTCCAGCAGTGAATGGAATCTCTACGATTATTTGCGTGAAATTTTTGATTATAATCTCTTACCTACCGGTTCTTTTCTTTTGAGCCATTTTAAGCAATGGTATGACTTCTTTAAGACCGGCAGGACCAAACATGAGGATAAATACCGAAGAATTGATCGCTTATTGAGGGTTTTCCCAAAACAAAAATTCGTGCTTATTGGCGATAATTCCCAGCGTGATCCTATTATTTATACTGTGCTGGCCAATCATTATCCCGATAGGGTTGTTGCTATCTATATCCGTAATGTTAAACCAAGAAAAGCCAGTATATCACACCAGCTTTTTAAGAATCTAACAAATAAAGATATTTATACCTGCTTGTTTAATTCTAATCAGGATGCTTTCTCACATTCTGTGGAAACCGGGCTAATTAGAATTAAACGAACAGAAGTTAATTAAGTTATCCTGTTTTTAATGCAACTTCAGCGCTTGTAATCATTTTACGCAAGTTATTTAATGCATAACGCATTCTTCCAAGTGCTGTATTAATGCTTACGTCTGTTACTTCTGCTATTTCCTTAAAACTCATTTCGCCGTAGTGACGCATTATTAGTACCTCCTTCTGGTCGTCGGGAAGGAGTTGGATCATTTTGCGCAAATCTTTATGGGATTGATGCCTAATTATCCGTTCTTCTGTGCTTTCATCGTAAAACGGAAGTACGTCGAAGATATCAAACCCATCGCCGTTTGCAATTAGAGGTGTGCGTTTTTCTTTTCTATAATAGTCAATAACTAAGTTATGGGCAATGCGCATTGCCCAGGGAAGAAACTTCCCCTCATCGTTGTATCTTCCCGCTTTTAAAGTTTTAATAACTTTAATAAACGTGTCTTGAAATAAATCTTCCGCTAAATAGGAATCTTTTACAAGGAGATATATGGAAGTATATATTTTTGATTTGTATCGATGTACCAGCTCTTCAATAGCGCCTTCATTGCCGGCTAAGTACAAGTGAACTAGTTGTCGGTCAGTTTTCTTTTGCAGTGTCATGCTATGCTACTTTTCGTCTTCTTTTTACTGTAAAAAAGTTTTTTAAGTAGTTTTTTTCTCTATAGCAGTCCTCCTAATTTGTTTTGGCTCAACAGTATTTTGTCTGTTTGCCGTTTGTAAATTTCTTCAAATCAAAACATTTTTTTTAGAAAAACAAAGAAAAAATATCAAAATCGTTAGTTCGTTCATTAATCTGTATTTTTGTGGTAACATTTTCTCAGCATTAAAATTGGTTAAATGAGAAACAAAAAATAGGAAAGATTTCATGGCAAATAAAGCAGATTTAAGCGCTAAATCTCATATTTTAATCAAAGGCGCACGTGTGCATAATCTGAAAAATATTGATGTAGCAATACCAAAAAACAAGCTAGTAGTGATTACAGGTATGTCGGGATCTGGTAAATCATCTTTAGCATTTGATACTTTATACGCAGAGGGACAAAGGAGGTATGTGGAGAGTTTGTCGTCTTATGCAAGGCAGTTTATGGGAAGAATGAATAAGCCTGAAGTGGATTATATAAAGGGAATTGCACCTGCAATTGCTATTGAGCAACGCGTTATTACGAGTAACCCCCGTTCGACCGTTGGCACCTCAACGGAGATCTATGATTATCTAAAATTGCTCTTTGCCAGAATAGGTAGAACAATTTCTCCAGTCTCCGGAAAAGAGGTTAAAAAAGATACGGTGACTGATGTGGTTAATTTTGTTGCGACACTTCCCCCTGATACCGTTGTCACTATTTATTGCCCATTGCACCCGCATAATAATAGAAAACTGAAAGAAGAGTTGGCGGTTCTTTTACAGAAAGGTTTCGTAAGGGTAGAATACAATGGGAAATTGGAGAAAATAGAAGTACTACTTGACGATAAGCAGGTAAATAATGACAAGGTTAGTGAAGGCGATTTAAGGATTGTGGTCGACAGAATTCGTGTTGATCGCGAAGATGAAACATTAAGTAGGGTGGCAGACTCTGTACAAACAGCTTTTTTTGAAGGAAAGGGTGACTGTTTTGTGCACGACGGAAAGAAAGAATATTTCTTTTGTGACCGTTTTGAGTTAGATGGAATTCTATTCGAAGAGCCGACAGCAAACTTTTTTAGTTTCAATAACCCTTATGGCGCTTGTGCAAGATGCGAAGGCTATGGGAAAGTCATCGGTATTGATCCCGATTTAGTTGTACCAGATAAAAGTAAATCAGTTTACGACGGCGCAATAGCACCATGGCGAGGTGAAAAAATGGGTGAATGGCTGAACAAATTAGTTAAGGTCGCTATTAAGTTTGACTTTCCTATACACAGGGCCTATAAAGATTTGACAGCTGATCAGAAGGATCTGTTGTGGACTGGAAACAATTATTTTAGAGGGTTGAATGAGTTCTTCAAAGAACTGGAGGAGCAGACATATAAAATACAGTATCGTGTAATGCTTTCTAGATATCGTGGAAAAACTGACTGTCCGGATTGCAAAGGCACCCGTTTGCGTAAAGATGCAAGCTATGTGAAAGTGGGAGGCAAATCGATAACTGATATTGTTTTGATGCCATTAGATGAGCTTTTAGCCTTTTTTAGTACACTAACACTTTCTGATAATGAGGTAATAATCGCAAAAAGGCTGTTATTAGAGGTTACAAATCGAATACGATTTCTAACTGAAGTCGGTTTAAGTTACCTGACATTAAACCGCTTATCAAATACGCTTTCTGGCGGAGAATCTCAACGGATCAACTTAGCGACTTCATTGGGAAGCTCTTTGGTGGGCTCTATATATGTCTTAGATGAGCCGAGTATTGGCCTTCATCCGAGAGATACACAACGTTTAATAAATGTGCTGAAATCATTGAGAAATATAGGTAACACAGTCATTGTAGTAGAGCATGAGGAAGAAATGATGCAGGCGGCAGATCATCTCATAGACATAGGCCCTGAAGCAGGAGTAAATGGGGGTGAATTAGTGTTTTCAGGAGAGTTTAAGGATATTCTAAAAGATAGCAATAGCTTAACTGGAAAGTATTTGAGTGGGGTTGAAAAAATAGCTGTTCCGAGTCAGCGAAGGAAATGGCAACATTTTATTGAAGTTAAAGGTGCTAGAGAGAACAATTTAAAAGGAGTTGATATTAAATTTCCGCTTTATAATTTTACAGTAGTATCTGGCGTTTCGGGATCTGGTAAGACATCTTTAATCAAGCGGATACTATATCCGGCCTTACAGAAGGCTACCGGAAATTATTCGGGAGAACAAACAGGTCTTTTTGATAAATTAGAAGGAGATATTAGTTTAGTAGAAAAGGTCGAAATGATTGATCAGAATCCTATAGGAAGATCTTCACGTTCCAATCCAGTTACTTATGTGAAGGCATGGGATGAAATCCGGACATTATATAGTAGCCAATCTGCGTCAAAGGCGGCAGGATTAAAGCCGGCAGCATTTTCTTTTAATGTAGAAGGAGGAAGGTGTGACGTATGCCAAGGGGAAGGTGAAGTGAAAATAGAGATGCAGTTTATGGCGGATATTTACCTGCCTTGCGAGGCCTGTGGAGGAAGACGGTTTAAGCAGCAGATATTAGACGTTACCTGGCAGGACAAGAACGTTTATGAGATTTTGGAGCTGACGGTTGATGAGGCTTTACTCTTTTTTCAGGATCAGCCAAAAATTCTTAATAGGATTCAACCACTGGCCGACGTAGGTTTGGGATATGTTAAACTGGGGCAATCGTCAAATACGTTATCAGGAGGGGAAGCACAACGAATAAAATTAGCATCGTTTCTTGTAAAAGGGAATAATAGCAAAAACACCTTGTTTATATTTGATGAGCCGACGACAGGTTTGCACTTTCATGACATAAAAAAGCTTCTGAAATCTTTTGATGCCCTAATTGCACAAGGAAATACAATATTGGTAATTGAACATAATATGGATGTGATTAAATGTGCCGATTGGGTGATTGATATTGGGCCAGAAGGAGGTGAGCGCGGCGGCGGACTAGTGTTTGAGGGGGTGCCGGAGGATCTGGTTAAACAGGAAAAATCTTATACCGGGGCATTTTTAAAGGATCGTTTATAGGCGGTTTAAATGGTGCTCTTATTAGGTTATGTTTCGTTCATTGAGAAACTAGGGATCAATGGACATGCCGTCATTAAGCTGTGGATGGTTCAATACTAAACTAAATTTTGTAATTTTACATGCAAAGTGAATAAATATGCTTTCTAAAAAATCCAAATACGCCATAAAAGCCCTTATTGTATTGGGTAAAAATTATGGTAAAGAACCAATGCAAATATTAAAGATTGCAGAGGAAGAAAATATCCCAAAGAAATTTTTAGAGCAAATACTGC
>DATMSZ010000353.1:0-5401 GCA_035565175.1 Pseudosphingobacterium sp. | reverse complement strand
AAAACGGCTGTTTAATATTGACATAGCCAAACTAAGCTTATATTTTGATATTTTTTAATAAAACACGAAAATTATAGGTAAGTAGAAGGCAAAGGAAACGAATATATGGCTTTTGAGACGCTCCCTTAAATTTGTGCCTTATTTTTCCGTGGAAATGGAACCTGCTATGTGAAAAAAGTCAAAGTCGGCCGCGCCCCCTATATTTTTTGTAGCGTAATTAAACAAAGCAAAACGATAGCCCATGAAATGTGGAAAGGTATAAGCCATTTTTAATTGTGTGCCCAATGGTATCCACGTTTTCCCGTTTAGGCTATAAAAAAAATCTGCCACGTCTTTTCTGTTCGTAAGATTGCATGCTGCCTTAAAGTATACTACCTTTTGGTTTAAGGGGATTTTTTGTGCTTCTACAGGTTTTCCGGTGCTTGCATTGATCATTACGATCGCTTTGCTATGCCCGGTTATTTTTACACCAGCCAACCCGTAATTTTTTTGTAGAAGACCCAAACCTGCAAAATCACCATCTTTCATTTTAGAAATGTCCAGCGAAACCACCCCGGTACATACTGGACCGATAGTGCGTTGTGTTAATGAATTTCGTGCCATCTCGAAATCGGTGTCAATCTTGCCGGTGGTAAGTCGCAGATACCCTTTGCGCGCTGTAACAGACCACAAACTATTATCAGGATTATGGTTCCATTGCCAAACCAGCGGCAAAGCAGGTTCGCCTTTTTTACGGGTAAACTCATCAGAAGCCACAATACCTGGAATTAAACCTTTACCTGCCGGCAGGTCGAGTGTATCGGGCACTTTGCCGTTGGTGCCTAAAACGGGCCATCCATCTTCCCACTTTACAGGAACCAGATACGGTATACGGCCCACCGAGCCATAATCACGGAACAAATAAGCATACCAGGCCCCATTTGGCGCTTCAACCAATCCGCCTTGTGCCACACCCAGGTCCTGGAGGCCAATTCGCCCTTCGTACGGGCCGGTAATCTTATCTGCCCGGTGGATTATAACAGTGCGCATGCCGCCGCGGGGCCAGGTAATGTTAAAAAGATAATATTTGCCGCGGATCTTAAAAAGTTGGGAGCCTTCGGCGGGAAGACCGGTAGCGCCTGATGGCAAGCTTGCATTTTCAATAATGGTTTTATCCGTTCCGCCCGGCTTTATGCCCGAAAGATCGTCTTTCAGTTCAACCAACCTCAACTTCCCACCCCCGCTAATCATATAAACCTTCCCGTCATCATCAAAAAACAAGGAGTTATCGCCCATTATGGGGGTAAATGACCTTGCTTTCCATGGGCCTTTTTCGATATCCTTTGTAGAATAGATGTGAGTTTTGCCTGTGGTTGACGCAAATGTGCTTACATAATAGGTACCATTATGGAAACGAATAGAACTTGCCCACGAACCCTCCCCATACATGTTTTTGCCATTTGTGAGTTTTGTTGCGTCAACATTTGCTAAGGTATCATATGCATAACCCGCCATCTTCCAGTTCACCAGATCGTTCGACTTCATAATCGGTACACCCGGACTCATGTGCATCGTTGTACTGCTCATGTAATAGCTATTGCCCACACGTACTATTGAAATATCCGGTACATCTGCATAAATAATGGGATTAGTGGCTTTTTGTGCGTATAAACATGGCACGATAAGGGTGATCATTAGGGCTATTATGTATAACCTGTAAATCGCTTTTTTCATATTCTCATTTGGGTTTTTCATTCTTAACCGATTTTAATTGCAATTAGCATCAATAATCTGCAACCGGAATTAACGAATGAATTTCCATTCATCAAACAAAAAACCCTCTCCATTAAACACAAAATAGATATTCTCTACTCCTTTATCTATTTTCAGTTCTATTTTCTTCGAACGTGTAATCCATTCCTTCTCATCACATATAAGGGAAACAAGAGGAGCACCTTTGAGATTATTTATATAAACATCAATTTTACCTTTTCCTTTCACCCTGGCTTCGAATTTGACAGGAATCTGTTTGCTAAAATCGACTCCCCGCACCATGAGACATTGTTGATCTGCTTTTCCTTTGGCAACCATATTACCCGGATTACCAACAGCTTCGAACTGAACTTGCCCCGAAGTGCCTGCAGTGGTTTCTGCTTGCTGAAGAACGAATGGGTTTAATGGGTTAAGTTGTGACGTGCCTTTAAAAGTTGCTTTGCCCATGTGGAAATTCACATTCTCTTCATCCACCTGCATTTCTTCGATACCCACATTACGAAAACCACCTTTGGTGCCAAAATAATCCTGTAAATACATGGCATGGTAAGCGATGTAATATTTCTCTTTAAACTTGAACAGGTGAGTGTGATTGTTTGTCAAAGGCCCTACGTTAACATCGCCAGTATTCTTAAAGTAATTATCGCGATACTTCCAGCTGTCGGGACTTAAGGGTGTTTTACTCGTCATATAAGACATGCTGCATTTGGTTGGTTTGTCAATATTGCTATAAGGCCATTCCGTGCGTTCTTCCCAATTTGTATTATAGGTATAAACCCAGGTTCCGTTGATAAAATTAAGGTCGCTTGCCTCAAAAAAATAAGGAGCGGGTATTTTAGCAACATCGCTGGCCAAGCTGATCATATCTGCTCCTAGTTTGACGATTCTAGCATTATCAGGCATATATTTCGTTTTAGGTGATCCGCCTCCAAAAGTAAGCCAGCCTGTACCCTGGTCGTCAATCACAACTCCGGGATCGAATGGAGCATCGACATCCACACCGGGAACAGAACGGTCTATTATGTTCTTCCCCAATGGGTCTTTCCATGGGCCAACCGGAGAGGTGGAAGTAAGCATGGCTGTGCCAATACCACTATTGGAGTAATACAAATAGAAATGTGTCTTGCCATCTGCCTCCAGTCTGGATGTAATGGAAGGGGCCCAGGAATTCTGACTCCATGGTGCCAGCTCCGCAGTATTGATGAGACCATGGTAGGTCCAGTTAACCATATCATCGGAAGACATCATGACCAGTGTACGGATACGCTCGTATGAATTTTTCCCATCCTTTCCTACATGCTCATACTGTTGATGATCATTAGTCGCATATACATAAATTCTTCCCTTGTATTCTACAGCTGTTGGGTCGGCCGTAAACATAAAATCTAATAAAGGATTGGCATTATTGGCGGTAAGTTTTGGCGAAACATTTGCAAATTTTTCTTCCAAATTTACATTAACTACTTTCGGTTTATCCACCTTAGTCTGCGCTTCTACATCTTTTTTAAATCCCAAAAAAGAGATAGCAAAAACCGCACTTAACAACACTTTTTTTCTAAACATGCTTTTTTTTATTTTCCCTAAAAAACGGATAATCGTTAAGGGTTTTTTTCAATTGATTAATTATTCTTTAAACTAAGTAACAAAAAGGCGAACCCTTCCTGAGGCTGGCCAACGCTTAACCAGTCGCAGGGAAGGGAAATAACCTTACGCTATAATTGACATTCTATTATTAATTATATCCTGCAATAATGGCATTTAACAGAGGCTGGTCCTTTACCACATTATTAGCTCTGTCTAAAGTAAAACCTATCTCCCACCAGAATGGCAGAAGACCGTTCGCTTTAGCCTGTTTGGTTACATAAGTTGCCCAGTATTCCACCGACTTGTTGTGCATGTCCGTATCCAAAGGAACAGGCTTGCCGAGGTCGGCAGTCCGCCTCCAGGATGCATATTCACCCAACACCACAGGGATACCTTTATCAACAAACTTCTGCTTCATCTTTTGGAATTCGTCAAGGATCTCATTCTCTTCTCCATAGGTGGCGTTGCGGTCTGGTTCAATAGTAGAATGGTTACCGGCCCCCCAATAGTAAACCATTTTGCCCCAACTTACATCTCCATCCAATACTATCGTAAATGTAGCTGGCGTGTAGTTATGTATCTCAACCATCAAACGATCAGGTACCTGGTCTACAGGAAGCGTATTCATCAGATCATAGGTTTTATGACTATCAGTGGTAGGCCCCTGCACAACCAGGACCCGGTGACTGTTCCTGCCTCCGGTCGCGCGAACTGCATCAATAAATGTCTGGTGGTAAGTATTGAGTACGGCCATCTCCTCGGCATTTTCAACAGCAGGTTCATTCGCCCCGGCAAATATAAGGTGCTCATCAAAATCACGCATGGTTGTAGCGATCTGCTCCCAAATCGCCTTTTGCTTCGCATTAATGGAATCTTGCATTTCCTTATTGACATTATTTTCCAGCCAACCATTATCCCCGTGAGCATTCAGTATCACATACATATCATTGGCCACACACCATCCAACCACTTCCTTTACCCGGTCAAGCCACGCAGGGTCAATTTTCATTTTTTCAGGATCGCTTAAGTGACTCCAAACCCAGCCAGTGGGAAGCCGCACAGCATTGAAACCTAATTGTTTTACAAATTTCACATACGATTCGGTAATTTTGCTACTCACCCACTCAGCTTCATTTGGGGATTCCATGGTATTGCCAAAATTTATCCCCATATGCATTTTTGCCGCCAGTTGTACAGCCGTACTGCTCATACCGGTTGCATCGGGCGCTTTTGGCGATAAATTATATGTTGGGTATAAATTACCTTCGGCCTGCGCTGTAACATCCAATGAAGAAACTTCCAGCTCTGCTGTAACCTCTGACTTCTTACAGTATGAGAAGAATAAGGCGATAACAATCAGGAAGCCTAAAAATATCCCCTGACTTCTATTTTTCATATTCATAATATTGTTCATTTTTGTTAGTTTTTAATTTATCTTTTCACAACCCTCAAATTGTCGAAGGTTTTTTTTACCACCAGTCTTTTGAAAATTTATTTCAACGCACCTATTGCCAAAAACCTGATTCCTCTTAACTCCATTAGGGTGCATCGGTAGCCGCAAGGTGCTATCGCTCCTCTTCGTAAGAGACCTGAATAATCTTCTCTTCCGGTTAATTGGTTGTTAGCTTCAAAATTAGGTCAGGGATACAATTCAGAATAGATCATATCTTTCAATTTCGGCGAAAAATGTTACAAAAATGTTATATCGACAGCTAAAAAACTCTTTTTTTACTAAATACTATTATTTGAATTAGAAACATTTGCGTCCAAATTTTTTCATGATGGACCTAGCTTCACAATAAGGTTTTCCACCACATCGTAACTTTTCTTTTCCGGGCTTCCCTTCTCACCGAATCAAAAGCATTGTGGGTGCCCATTTAGCTTTAGTTTTCTGTGTAAGGTGAGGGGCCGTTCGTGTAAAAAATTTATACTTCGAGAAATATTCTATTATTTTAGGTTGCAACGCCTGGGTATATCAGAATTTGATTGCCTAGTCTACACATGTAATGAAGTCGCATTTGCAATACATGTCTTTGATCATGGCACTTTTGGTGGTAAAGAAGTA
>DATMSZ010000352.1:0-3345 GCA_035565175.1 Pseudosphingobacterium sp. | reverse complement strand
TCCTTAAAAATGTTACATAGTTGCATTATTTTTAATTCTCCTCTTTTTTTACTTCATTATATTTGTACAATTATTCACCACAAAAAACGTAAAATTAATGAAGAAAATTTTAATCAATCTAAAATCTATTGTCTTAGTGTCTCTAATTTGCTTTAGCATCACCAGTGTTAGTGCACAAGAAAATGCTTTATGGCTTAGGTATCCAGCGATATCTCCAGATGGCAAAACCATTGTTTTTAGTTATCAAGGAAATCTTTACAAGGTCGACGCAAGAGGAGGCACGGCCACTGCTTTGACCGTTGGAAGCTCACATAGCACGATGCCTGTTTGGAGTAAAGATGGTCAATCAATTGCCTTCGCTAATAATCGTAATGGAAACTTTGATGTCTTTGTTGTTCCTTCTTTCGGCGGTAGAGCCACAAGATTAACATATAATAGTGCAAATGATTACCCCTACGATTTTACGGCAGACAATAAGCAAGTTATTTTCGGAAGCGCCAGACAAGCCCCTGCTGAGAGCGTACGCTTTCCAAGCATTCGTCTTTTCCAGAACCTCTATAGTGTAAACGTTTCAGGTGGACGTCCCTTGCTTATAAGCGCCGCTGGCGTAGAAAATGCGCACTTTAATAATGATGGCAGCAGCATCGTTTTTCAAGACAGAAAAGGTTACGAAGACCCTTGGAGAAAGCACCATACTTCTTCCGTTACACGTGATATTTGGCTTTATAATTTGAAAACAAAAAATTATGAAGCACTAACTAATGAAGAAATTGAACACCGTGAACCAGTGTTTAGTTCAGATGGACAGTATATTTATTATTTAAATGAAAAAGATGGAAATTTAAATATCTATAAAAAAGGTATCCGTTTAAAAATTGCCGATCAACAAATAACACAATTCACTAAAAACCCTGTGCGCCATTTAAGTATAGCCAACGACAACACGTTGTCCTTCACCCAAAATGGCGAAATTTATACATTAAAAGAGGGGCAACAGGCTACAAAGTTGAACATAACAATAGGAGTAGATGCAGAAGCAGCAAATTTAGCAAACCTTCCATTAAATGGACAAATTAGCCAGTTTGAACTCAGTCCCGATGGAAAACAACTTGCTTACATTAGTCGAGGTGAACTATTCGTTACCAGCGTTGAAGGAGATTTTACGAAACGTATCACGAATACGCCTGGCCAGGAGCGCATGGTTAAATGGTCGCCAGATAGTAAAAGTTTAATCTATGCAGCAGAACGTGGCCGTGATGGTTGGGGCATCTATAAAACTGTCATAACAAATAATGAAGAGTCTTACTTTTTTAATGCAACCACACTTCATGAAGAGGCTCTTATTATAAATAAAACCGATAACTTTCAACCAAAATTCTCTCCTGATGGTAAATCTATTGCTTACATAGAAGAACGTAACATTCTTAAAGTGCTCAATCTTAACACAAAAAAAACCGTTACACTGTTACCAAAGGGGCACAATCATTCTTACGCAGATGGAGATTGGGGCTTTGAATGGAGCCCAGATAGCAAATGGTTGCTGGTAGATGATCAAAGGAACTACTTTGGCACCTCAAACACAGCTCTCATTAAGGCCGACGGAACAGGAGAAATTAAATATCCAATCCTAAGTGGTTTTGGTGAAGAAGGAGCCAGGTGGCAAATGAATGGTAAGATGATTTCTTGGCTTAGCAGTAAATACGGTAGGAAATCGCTCGCAATTCAGGGAAGTAGAGAAGTCGATGTATTTGCTGCATTTCTCGATCAGGAGGCCTATGATAGCTTTACTTTAAATAAAGAAGAATTTTCATTAGAAAAAGAGCGAAAGGATAAAGAAAAAAAGGAGAAGGAAGAGCAAACAAAAAATGAAAAAAGCAATAAATCTGGTAAAACAAAGAAAAACGAAGAAAGTAAAGGAAAGCTATCAGAATTAAATCTTGAAAATATAAAAGATAGAATGGTTAGGTTAACCATCAATAGCTCTTCTGTCAGCGACTATGTACTCACAAAAGATGGCAGTAAACTATTCTATCTTGCGGCTTTTGAAAAAGGTTATGATTTATGGTTAACTGAACCACGAACAAAAGAAACGAAAATTTTGGCCAAGCTTGGCGGCTCGCCAAGTGGCATTGAGATAAGTAGCGATGAAAAAAGCCTATTTGTTCTAAACAAAGGTAATATCGTAAAAGTAGACGCCTCAAGTGGAAAGGTAACATCAATAAATAGTAGAGGTGAGCTCAGCTTAAATACTGCAGCCGAAAGAGAATATATCTTTAACCATGCATGGCTCCAGGTAAAAAAGAAATTTTACGATCCTACAATTCGTGGAATGGACTGGGAAGGATATCGTGAAAACTATGCCCGTTTTTTACCTCATATAAACAATAATTTTGATTTTCAGGAGCTCTTAAGCGAGCTGTTAGGAGAATTAAATGCCTCGCACACCGGAGGGCGCTATGCTCCCCAATATAATAATCCAGACATAACGGCTACACTCGGGCTCCTGTATGATGAAACATACGCAGGTAAGGGTTTGAAAATTGCTGAAGTTATTCAAGGAGGTCCTGTTGCTAAAGCACATTCTAAAATAGAAAAAGGAAGTATCCTATATGAAATCGATGGCAATATCATCGATGACTCTGTCGATTGGGCTAAGTTTTTAAATCGTAAAGTCGGGCAGTATGTCAATTTAAGTGGTAAAACATCTTCCGGACTGACTTTCAATGAAACGGTAAAGCCTATCAGTTTAAACGAGGAAATCTCGCTTATGTATAAACGTTGGGTTGAAGGTCGTAAATCGTATGTAGAAAAGATAAGCGAAGGAAAAATCGGCTACGTACATGTAGAGGGAATGAATGATGCGAGCTTCCGCGAGGTATACGACCGTGTGATGGGAGAAAACAGAGATAAGGACGCGCTCATTGTTGATACAAGATTCAATGGAGGTGGATGGTTGCACGACGATCTAAATACTTTTTTAAGCGGAAAACAGTATTTGAAATTTGCACCTCAAGGTGAAGTGTTAGCAGGAGGTGAACCAATGGCTAGATGGAACAAGCCTAGCGCGGTTGTAATGAGCGAAGGTAATTATAGTGACGCTTTTATATTTCCTTATATTTATAAACAAAATGGTTTAGGAAAACTCATAGGAATGCCTGTCCCGGGCACCGGAACGGCAGTATGGTGGGAAACACAGATAGATCCTACGCTCGTATTCGGTATTCCAATGATAGGCACTATTGGTAAAGAAAACAGACCTACTGAAAACCTGCAAGTTGAGCCAGACATAAGGGTTCCGTTACCTTATCAAGATTTTCTGAATGGAAAAGATCCACAGCTAGAAAC
>DATMSZ010000351.1:0-18856 GCA_035565175.1 Pseudosphingobacterium sp. | reverse complement strand
ATCGATTAAAACATAGGGTATTTTACAATTCTTTAACTCGGATATTTTTAAACCAAACACCATCCCCATGATCCTGAAGGGCTATTTTACCTGTATTACTTATTTTATAATCCGGATAATCTTTCCATTTGCCTTCAGACTTTTCTTTTTTCCACTCTTCTGTGCCTTCCTGAAAGTCTACTATTTTTTTACCATTTAGCCAATGTTCAACATGCCCATTATTATAAATAATTTTGCTTGTATTCCACTCGCCAACAGGTTTTAATTCTTTCTGACTATCGTCGGCAGGTGTCATGGCATAATTGGCCCCTGTTTTCTGCCAGTCCTCGATTTTCCCAGGGAAACCTATGTCGTCGAGCATTTGATATTCTGGTCCTGTTTCATAGGGTGCTTTGTATTTAGCATCTTCAATAACATGATACATAAGTCCGGAATTACCAGCTTTAGCTATTTTCCATTCCCACTCCAACTCAAAGTTGCCAAATTCTTTCTCACTTACTAAATCCCCGCCAAAATCTTCTTTATTTCCTTTTCCGGTACACGCTAAAACACCATCTTGCACTTCCCAGTTCTTAACGGGTTCCTTTTTATTGTATCCATGCCAGCCTGCTAATGACTTCCCGTCAAATAACTCAATCCATTCTTTCGACGCAGTGTCTGCTTGCGTTACAGCAGTTTCAGTACTATCTTCGGCGTTTTCCATTTTATTAGAATTTGAATTACAAGCGGCTAAACTCACTGCTAATGCCGCCATTGCAGCTACTTTTATTGTGTTCTTCATTTTCATAATCAGTTATTCGTTATTGGTTATTCGTTATTAGTAGCAAGTAGCAAGACCATACTAGTTATTAGCTCATCACTTATCACTCGTTCATCACTAAATTAATTCATTATCTAACCTACCCAACAAGCGACCCGTCATCTATAACCTCTTCACCCTTATATTTTTAAAATGTACTTCAGAACCGTGTCCTAAGAAAGCTAAATGACCACTTTTGCGTTTAAGTCCTGGATGCTCCCGGCCGTCAAGTGTTCCATTTTTTGAAGCCTCCGCAAGGTCTCCATCCAAAATAACCGTTCCGTTTAAGGTAACTTTGATTTTGTTTCCCTTTACATATATTTCTTCTTCATTCCATTCACCCAAAGGTTTAAGGTATCCTCTTTTTGCAGGTATTGTACCATACACAGAGCCATGATATTGATATTTTTTTAAATCTTTATAGACATCTGCATCGTTATCCAACACTTGGATTTCCATGCCTGTATAAGCAGCATCTCCTTCCATTGGTGCACGTATGCCTATGCCATTATTTGCGCCAGGTGTTAAGCGGAAGCTAAAGCGATAAACAAAATCACCATATTCTTCTTTTGAGTAAAGATTGCCGCCCGATCCTTTATTAGGATAAATAGCCAAGGTACCTTCGTCGCTCACTGTATAGGCCGTCGTATTACCTGTCCACGAATCGAGATTCGTTCCGTCAAACAATACCTGAAATCCTTCGCTTTTCTCCTGAGCGTTTAATTGAAAAATTTCTTTTCTGGGCATCTCTTTGATATAGATATCCCGGTAGGCAACTTCGGTACCATGCGCTTGCAATTCAATTTGCTCGACAGGGAATATGGATTGATTTTTATCCCAATAATTTTCAAGGGTCACATTATCGGTAACCAATTGTCCATTAAGATAAACCGTCACCTTATCTCCTTTCATAAGAATTCTAAAGGTATTCCATTCCCCAAGTGCGTTATCAGCAACTTTCAACGGTTTGCTTTCATTCTTTTGATTATTGTATAGGCCGCCTGATCCCACTTGTGCTCCTACATTTACACGTGATGTATCCCAAATCTGCACTTGGGGCGTTCCACGTAAATAAATGCCTGCATCACCTTCTTTACCGATAGGACTGAGTCTCCAGTCAACAAGCATTTCAAAGTCGCCATATTGTTTTACAGTAGCAATATTATCTCCCTTACCATTAAAATAGAGTATCCCGTCCTTTGCATACCAGCCTGCACGCATTTGCTCATCTGCCTTTGCTTGAGCCGTAGCCAGTTCCTTTGCGCTCATTTTTGATCGTTTAATAGGGTTTTCAACCAAGCCCTTCCATCCCGCTAAATCTTTTCCGTTAAAAAGAGAAACAAAACCTTGTCCTGTAGGAAGCTCTGCAATATGTTTTAAAAGTGCTTGTTTTAGATAATCACTGTCTTGACCACTTAAAGCCGCTACCGTTTTATCAAGTATAGCCCTCACATCTGGTCCATACAAACTAGGATTGGAGAGAGCGATATTTAGTACCGCCATCGCAGCAGCCGATTTAAGTGCTGGGTTATCCAGAAACTTGCCGGCAAAGATCAGCGCATTATATGTTTTGTTTGCCTCTAATGCTCCTAAAATACTTTTCTGCTGCGGAACGGTTTTGGCTGTGGTCATAACATCTCTTAACAGTAGGACCTTCTGCTCGGCAGGAAAATCTGATTGAGCCGTTAATCTTACTATGCCTTTTATTACAGCGTCTAATTTATCGGTATCTGTTATTGTGCGGCTCAGTTTGATTAGTTCGGGCAATGCTTCTGTATCATTCCAATTTGCCAGCGCTAATACAGCTGCGCCCTTTAAATGCTGATCTGTCCCAGAAAGTGCATGAACCACCGGCTGAAGCACTTTCTGCCCTCCTATGCCTGAAAAAATATTCAGGTATAAGGCTTTTTGCTCCGTAGGTACCGTTTCATATTTGCTAAGCAACGATGCGATTGCCTGTTCTTTTTGTGTACTACCCACCACCGCTGTTACAATGGCTTGCTGCGTATTGTTAATTTCTTCTGCACTTTTTGCTGCCGCTAAAATTGCCGTCAATGCCATTAAATTTTCTTCCTTCGCGATAGCAGGTAAAGTTTGGTATGCGGTAGTACTCACTTCGGTCTTTTCACTCTTCAACAATGAACTTACAGCGGCAAAACTCTCATTAGCGCCTCTGTTCGCCAAAATCTCCATAATTGTTACCTGATCGGCAGCCGAAGCTTTTGGAAGCACTTCCACTAGCTGATTCAAAAATCCTTCACCTTGCATGGTGAAAAAGGCTTCTTTAATAGCCTTCCTCTCAGTCTGATTAGACTTAGCTAATAAGGTCAATAATGCTGGAGTAGCCTTTACACCATTTAATTTTGAATAGGCTTTGATAGCTGTGGCCTTAACGAGTGTATCGTTGCTTTCCAGTGCTTTCTCAACATAAGTTGTTGCCGACGGGTCTTTTGTGGTAGCAAGCGCACTCAAAATAGCCGCCTGTGTTGTTGGCTCTGCCTTTTTCAAGGCTTTGCCCCATCTGCTCAGCGTTTGTCCATTCAAATAGGGAAGGCCTAATTTTACCGCAGCAATGCTATAGGCTGAATGGTCGTCTTTTGTTGCTTTCACCAGTTCAGGCACATACTCTTCGCCATGAATATGAGCTAAAATATTTAATCCCGCAATGCGTGTAGGGGTATGTTCATCACCTACTTTGAGCAAAGTTTTAGCTACTTTCTCTGCTAAATCATTGTCTCCTTTTAACACAAGATTGTTTGCATAATTTATATAGGAGGCGGTAGCGTTCGACTCATCATATCCAAATGCTGCATTTTCAGCCGCTTTTTTTAGCACTTCCTCAGAAGAAGGAACGGCCAATTTTGCTAAGGTATAATAAGCTGTTTTCCTTACCGGCAGTTCACTGGAAGTAGCAAACGGAATGACCGCTTTCTCCCCCTCTGTGTAGCCCGCATCTCCAATAGCTTCAAGTATATAAACTATATTGCGCCCTTTGGCATTTGGCAAAGCGTCAGCGAGGGCTTTTCCAGCAGACTGACTCTTTATTCTCGCCAGCGTACGTGCTGCTCTGTCGCCCAGATAATCATCTTGCAAATAACCCGCTAATGCTGCTACGGCATCATCTTTTCCTGCATTAATTAAAAGGTTTAACGCATAGCCCTTATTGTCTTTGTCTGTAAGCTTGGTCAATGCTTGTAGAACACCTTGAACAAACTTGGCTCTTTGTGCTTCCTTGCCTGGCTGCATAACATAATAAGCATAGCTATTCGTTGCATATTCTATTTTTGCGTTATCGCCCCCCTGTGGCTTCAATTGCAGTAAAAGATTACTGATATCTTCAGCTGTAAAACCTTCCAGCTGCGTCATTGCAGAAGACAGCTTATCCGCATTTTGGGCGGGCTGTGTGGCAAGCAAATCAGCAATTTTTGTAGTGGTGGTACGCTTATCATCCTGTTGTGCCATCATTGGATTTGACAGCATAAAGGCCAGAATGGAAGCATATATATAATTCTTCATATTGGTTTTATAGTTCGTGATGGTTTAATTTATAGCGTTAATAATTAGATGGTCCAAGGTCCTCTCATTGGTTGATCTATTAGTCTATTTGCAGCCTCATCGTTTACAAAGAACTGCTTATCCGGATCAAACTTTAGCGATCGCCCTAAACGCACCGCTGCTAAACCCATATTCACCAATGTGCACGAGCGATATCCGTTTTCTTCATTTAACGCAAATTTTTGCCTCTTTTTTACTGCTTCTACAAAATCAGTTACTTGCTCTTCCGGTTCAGGGAAAGCCGCAAGCTTACGTTCCATATCTGGTATGTCTGACTTAAATCCTGGATATAATTTTCCTTTTGGTCCATCAATATATGGTACATCTTTATCTTTTCCTTCGCCATCTAAAATAATCTTACAACCATCGGCATAGGTATATTCTATCCGACGCCATGTTCCTACTGCATCACTGTGCTGTTGTGGTGCGTCAACTTCAACTGAAACAGGGCTTTCATTATCTTTCCCTAAAAAGTACTGAATAGGATCTAAATAGTGTTGTCCCATATCACCTAAACCACCGCCATCATAATCCCAATACCCTCTAAAAGTCTGATGTACACGATGTGCGTTATACGGTTTATATTGTGCAGGACCTAACCACATATCATAATCTAACTCTGCGGGCGCCTGCTCGGGAGCGAGATTTTCTTTACCAACCCAATAAAACTTCCAGTCAAAACCTGTATGACGGCTCACAGTTACCTTTAGCGGCCAACCAAGCATTCCAGTATCTACCAACTTCTTGATCTTTTTCACAGGTACCGCCATGCCATAAAAATTATCTTTAAATCTAAACCAGGTATTCAATCTAAAAATACGACCGTGTTGCTGAACAGCCTCCTTTACGCGTTTTCCTTCTCCGATGGTGCGCGTCATTGGTTTTTCACACCAAATATCTTTCCCCGCACGTGCAGCTTCTGCCGCCATGATACCATGCCAGTGGGGAGGTGTAGCGATATGGACAATATCTACCTCGGGTAGCTGTATCAAATCTCGGTAATCAGACAATTGTTTTACACCCGTATCACCTAATGTTTTAACCGCGATGGCAAGGTGCCGCTTATCTACATCACAGATCGCCACCGTCTTGGTACCCGCATATTCAAAGTGCCCACGGCCCATTGATCCTACACCAATAATACCCTTGGTAAGGTGATCACTTGGCGCCAGGTATCCTTGGCCACCCAAAACAAATCGGGGTACAATGCTAAATGCAGCTGCTGCAAACGCTGATTTTTTGATAAAATCACGTCTGGAGGTTGTTTTTTCTTTCATTCGTAACTGTTTGTTTTTTGTTTGAGTTATTTTTCCTAACGCTCAACGTTTCGCTTTAAAACGAATACCGAAGAACTAATCAAACCGCTCATTCTCATCCCTTCTTTATATCTTTCTACGTGGCGATTTCATTTAGGAAGAATTGTTTTAGTATTGACTAGTTAACAAAGCTTTGGATTTAGTTCTATATGTATACGCGAACGTTTATATCCAAAAAGTGGAGGTCAATTTAATAATAATTTAATAGTATTACCAAATTTACCTGTACGCAAACGGTTGCGTTAATCAGAAAGCTTCTTTTAACACCTTGAAGCTTTTCGGAACGGCCGTTAATGGATCTTCTTTTCCTTCCATTTCTAATGAAACGTAGCCTTTAAAGTTTGCCTTTTTCAAAATACCGGCGATTCTTGCATAATCAAGATCCAACGTGTACCACTCACCGCCTCCGTAGTAAGTTTTTGCCTGTACAATTGTAGCATAGGGTGCTAGCTGTTCGAACTGGGAATAAGGATCGCCTGCGAAATTCCCTGTATCTAAATTTAATCCCATAGCTGGCGAACTCTTCAATGCTTGATAGATGCGTAGTAGCCCTTCTACTTGGGTAGTTAATCCCCAATGATTCTCTATTGCTAAAATAACCCCGGCCTGTTCTGCTTTCACCAAACATTCTCCCGTTGCGTCTATTACCCAATTGAAAGCATCCTCATCGGTATATCCCTTTATAGGTTCTTCTTTACCCTTTACGGCCATTAGCTCATCAAAGGTACCCGCAGTGTTCCATCTTCCTGAATTAAGTCTAACGCAAGGGATTCCCATTTGTACAGCCAAATCGATACAATGTTTAGTATGTTCTATATTTTTCTTCCTATCGGCCTTATCAGGTGACACAAAATCCTGATGAATAGACAGCATTGGTAATGTTAATCCGTTTTCAAAGGCCAACCTCTTTAACTTATTCATATAAGGAATGGTCTCATTATCCATTTGCCGATGTAAGATTTCTACCCCATCAAAACCTATGCTAGCGGCATGCTGGATGACTTCTTCGATTGGAAATTTTGTTGTTTTAAAATGCCAATAAGAATAGGTTGAAACACTGATGGTTGTTTTTTTCCCTTCCGTTTCTTCCATCGATGTTACTCCTACATTCGGGGCAATTAACGCTCCCATTCCCGCTAATGAAGCTTTCTTCAAAAATGTTCTTCTATTGTTATCTATCATAATACGATCTATTAATATTTTAAATTATTTCTTCTTTTACTGAAAGAGCTTGTCTCCACAATCTTTCTTTACGACAGCCCGACTGAAATAGAGAGACCTATTCCTTAAGCACAGAATAGACCTCTCCATGACGGTCGAGGTGGCTAGCAAATAAGGCTACTGAAACAACTCCTTTTTGAATATTTATTGATTCTGTTTCAGCACATCCGGCCCCATAATATCAATTTGAGCCTGTGGAATTGGAAAATATTCATTTTTTCCTTTCGTAAAAGTGGCTCCTTGCAAATATGTTCTTTTTACCTTCTCCTTGGTAAGGTACGTATTTAACGTTTCTGCAGCCACATCCCAACGTACTAGGTCAAAAAAGCGATGTCCCTCAAGCGCTAATTCTAATCTTCTCTCAAAGCGAACGGCTCTTCGGGCATAATCTTGACTAGGAAACGACGTATATTCTTTTACAACATATGTTGCGGCGGGCGTGCCATCGTCTCTCGTAACCATCTCGTTGGCCGCCCTCCTTCTTATCTGGTTTATAATGTCCAAAGCCATAGCCAGATTTCCATCTTCTACGGCAACTTCAGCGCGCAAAAGTAAAATGTCAGCATAACGAAGCGCACGGTAATTATTGGAGTTAGCTCTTGGAGATTCAGCGCCGGCATTATCACCATTAGCAGCAAAAAACTTTTTAAAGGTATAGGGGCCGGCAAAACTTTGATCTCTTATCCAGTTCCTGCCCGGATGATCCCCCCAATTAAGAAAAGGAATACCACGTCTACCCACCGTCCAATCCAAACGAGGATCAAGATTTCCTGTGTAGGGCTCAAAAGGATCAGAAGAGGCTAAGCCCTCATCGTTTTTGACATCCTCATCATTAAAATTATCTAACAAAGGCAGTCCGTCTGCGCCTGTCTTAAAGGCATTCACTAAGTTTTGAGAAGGTTGGAAAAAACCGCAGCAACCACCGGGCCCTGAGCCATAAGGAAAGTTTAAGTTATCTCCCCAAAAACCGTTCTGACCACTGCCACCATCGCCTACCGACATTTGAACCTCTAGAATGGATTCAATGTTATTTTCCGTAGCTACTTTAAAGTTATCATGAAAGTTATCAACCAAAGCAAAAGGCCCATTATTAATAATATCATCTAATAATGGTCTTGCTGACTCATAATCGCGCTGAAACATGTGCACTTTTGCAAGCACAGCCTTAGCGGTCCATTGGCTCGCTCTACCAACATCAGCCTTAGTGGGCGAAAGATTCTCCACGGCAAACTGCAGATCGGCTTCAATCATTGGCCATATATCCTGGTCGTTAGGTAAATTAAGAAAGTCTGTTACGTTATCGTCCACATAAGGTACCATATTCCATAATTTCTTTGCTTCAAAATGATACCATGCGCGTAAAAAACGTGCTTCTGCCGTAGCTTGGGCAACCTCGGCTTCCGACATATCTGTTGTTTTCTTAATAAGTTTCAGCACATCGTTTGCGCGTGATACTCCGTCATAAACAGTAACCCATTTTTCATTAAACACGGCGATATCAGGCTGACTCACATACCGTTCAATCGTCGTTATCTGCGCTTGATCTCCTACGTCGCTCCCTTTATAGGCGTCATCGGAGGCTACGGAGCCATAAATCCAGTTGCTGGCCGATGAACTAAAGGTAAATCCCGAACCAACACCGTCTAGCAAGCTGTATGCGCCGATTAGTACGGTATTTACACCGGACTTTGTAGCTAGAAGTTCCTCATTGCCCAAACCTAGCGGTTGTTTTTCTAAAAAGCTCTTACCACAGCCTTGCAATGCTAATAGCGTAATTATTATATATTGAAATAGATTTGACCGTTTCATACTAAATTTCTTTAATTTTTTACAACCCTATGTTTATTCCCAATTGATACATCTTTGCCAATGGATAATTACCTTGATCAACCCCTAAGGTAGTCGTTCCAGGTGTAGAACCTACTGACGTGATTTCTGGATCAATGCCACTGTAATCAGTTACTGTGAAAAGATTTTGACCTTGAACATATATTCTGGCACTCTGCAGTCCTATCTTTTGCAACAGATTAGCCGGCAAGGTGTAACCTATTGTTAAGTTTTTAAGTCTGAAATAAGATCCGTTCTCAATGAAGTAAGAAGAGGGTTGCTGACTGCGGCTATCATTGGCATCTAATATAGGCAATACCGCATCGGGGTTGTCTGGTGTCCACGAATCGTTCAGCATCCGTAAACTTCTATTACCTGCCTGATTATTAAAATCCGTCCAACGTTTTACCATATTTAAAATTTCATTTCCTTGTACACCCTGGAAGAATGCGCTGAGATCAAAATTCTTGTAGCCTAAATTGATATTAAGACCATAGGTAAAGTCTGGGTGAGGATTTCCAATAAATGTACGATCGTTATCAGTTATCACTCCATTACCATCTAAGTCCTTGTATTTGTATTTACCAACCGCGGCATACCCTGGATATTGAGGTCCATTTGTGAGATCTGCTTCATCTTGGTAGATACCATCGATTACATGCCCATAAAAAGAATATAAAGGCATACCTACGGTAGAGCGTGTCCACGTGTAACTTCTAATATTAGGTCCTAATAAAATAGTTGTTTCTTCACCACTCAACTTTACTACCTTATTTTTGTACGCAGATATATTTGCACTAACTCCATAGGTAAAATCTTTGCCTTTGTTATTTTGAAAATTCACGGCAAAGTCAATCCCTTTATTGTTCATTTCGCCAACATTTACAAAAGGCACGGTAGCTGTTCCTTGTGTAGCGGGCAAAGTAAGTTGATAGAGCATATCCGACGTAGTGCGGTTATAGACATCGAGGTTAAATCCTAACATTCCCTTCAGTATGGTCATATCCAAACCTAAGTTCGTTTGCGTTGTAGTTTCCCATTTTGCATCTGGGTTACCGAAAGCGTCTGTATCAAACCCTGGTTTAACCGCGTTGTTGGATCCATCGATGGCGTATGACGATTGGTTGAGCGTAGAGCGGTAGGTGTTGAAACCATTGTAATTTCCAATCTCCTGGTTTCCTGTCTGTCCCCATCCAGCGCGAATCATCAGATTGTCTAACCATTTTAAGTTCGACATAAAGCTTTCTTGCGATATTCTCCATCCACCACTGAAAGCAGGGAACGTTCCATAACGATTATTACTACCAAATCTACTGGAGCCGTCTCGTCTTACTGTTGCTTCTAATAAATATTTATCTTTGAGGCTGTAATTGACTTTTCCAAAAATAGAGAATAAAGCCCATTCATACCGCTTCCCCGTGTTATTGATCCCAGCAGTTCCTGAATTGAGGTCCATAAAGTCAGGATCTTCAGAGAAATAAGTAGTACGAATAGCAGAAAAATCTTCGCCAGAACCCTTAATAGCTTCTGTACCGGCTAAAGCGCTAATACTATGTATTTCGTTAAACACCTTTTTATAGCTCAAAGTATTCGTCCACGTGAGATTGATATCATTAATATTTGCTTTGGTCATGGAGTTGGCCGCTTCAATTTCTGCTTCTTCTCTATCCATCAACACATAATTAACGCGATTTGTATTTGTATAGTCAAAACCGACACTCGAACGACCGGTAAGTCCCTCAATGATATCTACTTCAGCGAAGACGTTACCGAAAGCCCTCAATGTTTTTGCCTGATTATCTTTGGTACGATATAGTTGAGCAACCGGGTTAGTCGCAGGACCAAGCCCCGCAGCACGTGTAGCAGCAAAATTACCCATTATATCATATACCGGAATAATAGAAGGTATCCGATAACCATTACCTATCGGATTTCCATCCTGATTGTTGGTACTGCTTTCCGTTCCGTTATTATAGTAATAGCCTTTATTTTGAGTATAACTCACTTCCATATTTTCACCCAGCCTTATTATTTTCTTTACAGTAAACTCTGTATTTGATCGAATGGAATAACGATCAAAAGAAGTGTGTTCTAAAACACCCTCCTGATTCAGATAGTTTAAAGACAATGCATAGCGTCCTTTATCAGAACCACCCGTCGCTCCCAGATTATACTCTTGAACTAGTGCTGGTCTTAATATCTCATCATGCCAATCGGTGCCTTCCTTATTTGCCCTAACAATCTGGTAAAAAGCGTTGGGATCTCTATTGTACAGAGAAGGATTCACTCGTGGATCTCCTTCGAAAAGTCCATAGCTTGAACCTGCGAGAATATAATCAGGCACTACGGGATTAGGACCATTACCAAACTGTTGGTGAGAAGGATTTCCGTTTGTTAAGATACCTGCGTTACGACGCTGTGTCCAAAGAAGTTGACCGAATTGAAGAGGGTCTCTAATTAAGCCCAAATTCACATGCCCTGTTTGAACACCTACCCGTGTATCGAAAGTTATACGCGAATCACCCGAATTTCCTTTCTTAGTGGTTATGATAATGACCCCGTTTGCTGCACGAGAACCATAAATAGAGGTTGAGGAGGCGTCTTTTAACACCTGCATCGATTCTATATTATTCGGATTTATACTATTTAAACCTCCCTTTGTGGGCACTCCGTCAATAATATATAAGGGATCATTATTATTGATAGTGCTAAAGCCCCTCACTCTTACGGTGGCTTCTCCTCCAGGTGTATTGTTAGAAGTTACCGTTACCCCTGCAGCCCTACCTTGCAATTGTTGGGCAACATTCGGCGCCTGCACTTTGGAAAGTTCTTTCACATCAACTACCGATACGGCTCCGGTAATATCTTTTTTAACCTGTGTGGAATAGCCGGTCAATACCACTTCCTCCAATGTATTTAGGTCTTGATTAAGCGTTACATTGAGGGTGGTTTGTGCATCTATTACTACTTCTCTTGCTGCAAATCCTATCGAAGTAAAAACCAATATATCTCCTTTTTTTACTGGCAGACTGAAAACGCCATTAACATCAGTTGAAGTGGCTTTACTACTACCTTTAATTCGAATGCTAACGCCAGGTATAGGGCTTGGCGGCTCCGCATTATCTTTAACAGTTCCCTTGATAGTAACCTCCTGTACTATTTTAATGGGAGTTTCTTTTGCAAAACTTAAACTAAAATTTAATAAGCAGCAGAAGAAAAGAACTCTTGTCATTCCAAGCAAGAGCCTCGGTAAGCATAGTGGTGTTTTGTTCATGAAGTTTTAGCTTATAAGTGATAAAATGTTTGATTTTTTTGTTTTGGTGTTACGTATGTTGCTTATGGTTGATTAAAGCAGACCTCCTTTCTTTTTGTTATATACTATTGTTAATAAAAATTAATCTATCACGATTATTGTTAACATTTCACACAAAAACACGCAAACAAGTTGGCTTTCACTTCTGAAGCATAGGGCTTCAGGAAATAATACACATGGCGATTATTTTAAACTTGCTACTCTCACAAAATTCTTGTTAACCGCTACATTAAAGTCCCTTCAATGGATTCAACACAGCACATTCCCGAAGCTTATTAAGGAGATAATTGGTTATATCAGTTAGAATCTGACGACGGAGGCAAACTTAGATAAATTTCCTTTTATATGCAATATAATAGCGTTGCATATAAAAGGAATTTTGTCGGTCTCTCCTCTGCCATTTGGAGCTTATTTCATAGAGGAAATATAATAATTTTATCAATTTGACCAAGAACTAAAACATTTTAACAGAACCAAGCCCTGAACAATATTCAGGGCTTAATTATCTAACTTACCATCCAGGATTTTGTCCCAGATTTGGATTTCTATCTACCTGAGGCTGCGGAACTGGCCATAAGTAGTTCTTTGGATCTTCAAAGCGTCGATTCCATTGTGCTTGTAAGTAACCTTCGGAGCTAATGCGAAAAGAGCCACGTGTTAGCTCAGGAAACCATTCAGCTTTCACTCCTTCTATTGGAGCAGCCAATCGTTCACCCTCTTTCCACCTTCTTACGTCAAAATAGCGCTGACCTTCCAATGCCAACTCAACCCGGCGCTCACGACGGATTTCCGTGCGAACATCCATACCATTGGCCGCCATAAACCCTAAATCCATATGTACCATTCCCACTCTATCCCGAAGAAGGTTTATAGTCTTATCAAGGTCTTCCTGAGTCAATTTGCCTTGTTCAAAACGAGCCTCGGCATAAGTCAATAAAACTTCTGCATATCGTATCAGATGAATATCATTGTCATCTCGCCCAACAAGGCCCACTGCGGAGGGGGTTACATATTTCTTATAATAATAACCGGTTGTTGTCATGCAACCACGTCCATCCTGACTAAATTTCGGCCGCATGAAAACACTTGGATTATCATTTTCATTGATCGGCCTACCGTCATAACGCCCACCCCACGTATCGCCTGGAACCAAAATGGTCTGCGTCATGCGGGGATCGCGGTTTCGAAAAATACTCTCGTAAGAGCTATCTTGGTACATGGGAGATTTGCTGATTGGCAAACCGTCTGCGCATAAGTAAGAATCTACTAATGAACGAGTAGGTACAAAACGTGCTGACTGATCAGGCACTTGGATCTCTCTACTGAGGTTATGCATAATGATGTCCATTAAATGTAGACGCGCAAGAATAGTTTCTTGATTACGGCCATTGGCCAACTTACCGGCATTGGTGAATAATTCCCAATAAGAAGTTTTTGGATTGCCATTACTATACAAGCGATATACACCTAAATCCATTACCGCTTTTGCAGCTTCTTCCGCTACATCGTATCTCCCCTCAGCCAAAGCTATACGAGCCTTTAAAGCAAGTGCTGCTCCTTTATTTATTCTACCTAACCGATTACCCGTTGGGATCTCTGAGGACAGAATGGCGGCTGCCGTATCCAAATCTGCCAGTATAAAATCAACAACTTCTTCACGCGGGGTTCGTTCTCCGTACACTTCTTCGTCACCTAACTCCAAAGGTTTCAAAATCAAAGGAACATCTCCCCAGAAGGAAACTACGAAACTATACGCAAGTGCTCTCAGTACCCTAACTTCAGCTGCCAGTAGCTCGTTTGCCCCTGGCGTCGTCTCCTCCGCATTCTGATAGTTTGCTAGAAAAGTATTAGACTCACGGATATCTCGATACATGTTACGCCACTCATCATTTACCGTGGGCTGTGTAACCGGAAACACGCCAGAGCCGATATCCTTATATTGATGCGTACTCGGCCACATCGTGTTTTCACCCATATTTTCCATATCGACTGTATTCTTCGCCTTTACGCGTGAAAAAATAGCCGTCATGGCCATCTCTAATTGTTCTGTATTTTTCCAGTATGTTTCATTCGGTATTGCATCCAATGGTTCACGGTCAAGGTAATCCTTACATCCCACTATGCTGACAAAGCATAACAGTATTCCCATATAAATTGTATACTGCCTAATAATTAAGCTCTTCATTTTTTAACTATTTTTAGTCTATCGAAAATTTACATTCAAGCCTACAACAAATGTTTTAAGTTGTGGATAAAAATTTGCTCCTTGCGCTACTGGTGCTTCTGGGTCGTATCCATAAAAGAAATCAGTTAGGGTAAAGAGATTCTCCGCCGATACATAGAACCGAAGTTTACTCGCTCTGAATTTTTCGGTAATTCTACTAGGCAAGGTATAACCCAATTGAATATTCTTTAAACGTAAATAAGCCGCGTTCTCTATCCAATAAGATGACAGCCGTGTGTTATGTTGGCGATTGAATACGAAGCGTGGGTAACTTGCATCTGGATTTTCAGGCGTCCAACGATCTAAATGCACGCGCTGCGGCATCGCACTATTATTAATGAAAGGATGTCGCGCGGAACCGGTTAACCAACCGTCAGCCTTACCCACACCTTGTATGAAGAAGCTAAAGTCGAAACCCTTCCAAGCAAGGTCTCCCCGAAAACCGTAAGTATAACGTGGAATGTCACTACCTAAAATGTGTCGATCTTTACCCACTGTAATAGCTTCGTCATCTGGATTTTCCGGCCGATAAATCAAGTCGCCCGGTCCCACCAAATCGCCCGCCTGATATGGAAATTTAGGAACATATTCACCATCAATCAAATCAAAATCGTCTACTTGTGCAATACGTTCCGCAATAAAGCCATATAGGGCATCAATGGGGTATCCTACCAAACGCACACGATCACCCAAATTCTGTGCATAATCGTCTAAGCGTGTAATCTTGTTCCTCACATCTGATAAATTGACATTAATGCCATACTTAACTTCACCTATTTGGTCGCGCCATGCAAGGTTGATTTCCCAACCCTTATTTTGTACGGCTCCTGCATTTTGCGAAGGATAATTTGTACCCATACCAATAACATCCGGCAATGGTGGATTCAATAGAATATCATTTGTGTTGTTGATGAAATAGTCGGCTGTTACGTCAAAACGCCCTTTAAGCATTGTCAGGTCCAATCCGACATTGAATTTTTCGGCCTGTTCCCACGTTACAATACGATTCGCAAACTCCGTTTGTCGATAACCTATACGAGGCTGATTTCCGATGGGATTGTTGCTAGTTACCTGTGAAGGCTCCAAGATAGACATATAAGGATAGTAAAGATCGGTATCTCCTCTCCGGATACGATCGTTTCCTTGGGTACCGTAAGACACCCGCAATTTCGCTGTCTGCACTGTGGTTCGCAAATTATCAAAAAACTTCTCTTCCGAGAGCACCCATCCCGCTGAAACCGATCCAAACCAGTTCCAACGCACTTCCGGTGCAAAACGGGAAGATCCATCATAACGGAAATTTCCTTCGAATAGGTATTTGCTATCATATGCATAGTTTGCCCTTCCAAAGAAGGATTGCAAAGCATATTGATATCCACTGCTCGTATTTAAAGGATTGTCTACACCTAGATTAAGGGAAGGGATATTAACTGGAAGATTCTGTCTGCTTGCCTCAAAATCGTTGTATTCATTTTCTTCCTGAGAGACTCCCAGTAACCCGGTAACTTCGTGTTTTTCTGCAAATGTTTTAGCATAATTCGCCGTACCAATAAACGTTTGATAGAGATTGGTATAGTCCTTCACACTAATCGAGTTTGGAAAATTCGTTTGATAGATCAGTTCGTTATCTTCCGGACTATAATAATTAATGGTTGAATTTAACGTCGTCCGTTTGGAATTCGAGCGCACCAAACCATATTGCCCCTTCAGATTCAAACCATCAACAATCTTCAATGTCGCGCTCATATTAGCCGTAATTTCCTGCGAACCGAAATCGTTATACCCTCCATCGTTAGCAATAGCGGCGGGATTAGATTGTCCACCATGATAACCCCAGCTACCATTGGTAAAACGTACCGGAACTAACGGACGGATACTCGTAGCTGATGCTAGCAGATCCCTCCCATCGTTCCCTCCGGAATTACTGAGAACATCTCGATCAATATAACCTACGTTTGCGTCCAGACTCAAGCGATCGAGCAGTGTAGTATTAATACGAGCACGGACGTTATGTCTGTTAGCTTTAAACTGATCACCAACTACCAACCCGCCTTCTCCTAAATAACCGTAGGATAGAAAATAATTCATATTGTCGGCACCACCATTAATATTGATATTATGGCTTTGCTGAGGTGCATGATCTTTGTAAATTTCATCTATCCAATTGGTATTTGCGAAGTAATTCGGATCGGATCCATTGCGGGCGACTTCGATTTGCTCAGGCGAGTAAACCGGTGTTTGTCCCGCATTTTGAGTAGCTTCATTGTGAAGCTCCATAAATTCTGGAGATCCCAAAAACTCCGGTAAAGCCGTTGGCGTCTGTATGCCATAGTAACTGTTTAGGGAAATATTGGGCGGCGTACCTTTTTTTCCGGTTTTGGTGGTAACCAATATTACTCCATTTGCTCCTCTAACGCCATATATGGAAGACGAAGCAGCATCTTTCAACACCGAAATACTTTCGATATCATCCGGATTCAAAATATTAAGATCACCACCAGGAATACCATCAATTACCACTAAAGGTGAAGCGTCTCCCCAAGTACCGATACCCCTTACCCGAATAGATGGTGCATTTCCACCGGGACGAGTGTTGGTATTTCTCACGGTAACCCCTGGCAATATACCCTGCATACCACGACCTACATTTGTAATCGGTCTACTTTCTAAGTCTTTAGCTGTCATAGCCGTTACCGCTCCCGTTAGATTTATCTTCTTCTGGGTACCATAACCCACAACAACAACCTCTTCAAGGGATGCAACATCTTCTTCTAAGAAGATGTTGAAATTTACATCATTCCCGGTGATTCTTCGTTCCACTGCTTGGTAGCCCATAGAAGTAAATACCAAAATATCACCTTGGTTAACGGACAAAGAAAAATTTCCGTTTTCATCCGTCGTCGTTCCTCCTTGGCGATGCTTATTACGGACATAAACCCCAATTAGCGGGTTCGCAGGTTCCTTCGTATCAAATACGCGCCCGTTTACCCGAAGCATGGAATCTTGCCTAGCGCGTGCTTGTAGAGGCGCTACTGTTCGACTGTGAATTCTAATTTGATTACCCGATACGGTGTAGGTCAAGTTAACTTCTTTTAGCACCTGATCTAGCGTTTGTAATAGCTCTTTATTGGTTGCCTCAATATTGACCTTTTTGCCGGCGACAATCTTATCGCTGTAAAAGACAGCGTACTTCGTCTGTGTCTGAATTTCTTGAAAGAAATCGCTTAAGTCGCCGTTATTGATTCGAACACTGATTTTACCTTGGGAGTACGAATTAGCGTGCACTACCATAATGTTGATGCAAACTAAAAATGTAGCCAATTTTAACATTCGAAAAGTTTTTATGATAATATCAACCTGCTTTGGTGACGATTGGCAGGTGTAAAAAAAATTCATACTTTAGTAGATCGATTTATTAATTATTCTAGTTAATTCTTACGAATGGGAGGGTGTTGCAGCACCTTCCCTCATTTGGATCTTTGGTTGATTTTCTTACTTTCTATGGATATGTATCCTCCTTCCTATTTGGTTTACCGTATATTTTGAACCGTCAAATACATTTTGCAGCACTTCGGGTAATGTTTGTGTTAAATCAAGACTTCCGGAAAAGGTTTCATCCATCATCGATGACTCGGAAATTTCTATTTTAGCATTATAGAAGCGTTCCAGTTTCTTTAGAATTTCACTTAAATTCATACTATTCAAAATCAGTCTTCTGTGTGTCCATGAAATAGACCTTTCAGAAGCTGGTTGAATAAAGAGTTTTTGCTGACTTTTCCTCAACCGGGCTTCCATCCCAGGTTTAAGCAGTTGTCTTTCAAAGGATTTATCCTTGTTTGGCAATAATGCAACTTTTCCGGTTAACAGCACCACCGATGCGTAGTCATCATCAGCATAACAACTTAAATTAAAAGTGGTGCCTAGCACCTCTATCTTCATCACTTCTGACTGTACGAAGAAAGGCCTGTTGACATCTTTAGATATCTCAAAGTAGGCCTCTCCCTCCAAATAAACTTCTCTTTTTTTTCTGTCAAACTTTTCAGGGAAAGTCAATGATGAACCAGCGTTCAGCCAAACTTTTGTGCCGTCTTCCAACACTACTTCACTTCGTTTTCCGTAAGGTACACCTATGGAACTATAACGCACTTTGGCATCTGGCAAATCAGAAGAAGAATCCTCAAGCTCGGTTAACTCACTATAAACCACAGGTGAATCGTCTTTAAGTATTTGCGTCCTTTTATCCGCATCGATGAATTGTACATTATCCGATTTCGATAGATATTTCTGATTGATAATCGCTGCTTGCTGAATATCATTTCCAAGTTTCGGAACGTAATAAAAGTAGAGAACTAAGCCTATGGTGAAAAGAAAGAAAAGAGCGACTAAATTTTTCGGCAAAGAAAACCTTCCTTTTCGGCCTCTGGTCTTATCTAAGATTTGACCCCATAGCAAAAGGCTTTCTTCTTCGGAAGGGGATTCTTTTTTGACGTTTTTTACTACAGCCATAATAGAACGTGCCAAAGATTCTTGTTTATCTTGTATGCTACTAGCTGGACTCTTACCTAGCTGCTTATCCTCACTTAGTATATCTTCGGCTTTTT
>DATMSZ010000350.1:0-19507 GCA_035565175.1 Pseudosphingobacterium sp. | reverse complement strand
AAGGCATAAGATTCATATTTATAAACAAGCTCTTAAGAATATCTTGATACTTGATACTATAATGATAAAGAACTATCTCAAAATTGCCTGGCGAAATTTACAAAAGCATAAGTTTCATACATTCATTAATATAGTTGGCTTAGCATGTGGTGTAAGTTTTGCTTTAGCAATTGGTGCTTATATTTGGCAAGAATCAACATTCGATGAACAATTAAAAAACTTCAACAATCAGTACATACTACAGAGTGAATGGAAAAGTCCGGAAATGGGGATGCCCATTACTACGCTCGGTTCTTTGCCAAAGGCCCTGAAAGAAGAATACCCAGATCTGGTACGAAATTATTACCGTTTTGATGGGATTACTTGCATTTTATCCTATGGCGATAAAATTTTCAACGAAGGAGCCGCACTAGGCGACAGCACCCTTTTAACTATGTATGGTCTTCCCCTTTTATATGGAAACGCAACTACCGCGTTAAAAGATCCTTTTTCTCTGGTTATAACAGATGACATCGCCTTCAAGTATTTTGGTAAGACTGATGTGCTCGGCCAACAAGTAAACATAAAAAATTTTACGGGAGAAAGCCAACCATTTACTGTAACCGCTGTGTTAGACAAACTACCTGCAAACTCGGTTACTAACATGAATGAATCCTTAAATAATAAAATATTCCTCTCTTCTAAAGCTGTTAATTTCTTTAATCGGAACTTGGATAGCTGGCAAAATGCATTTATTGTTGGCTATGTAGAATTACAAGCAGGAGTAAGCCCTGAAATGCTAAGGCAACCGATGAAGGATTTATTATTAAAACATACGGATGAAAAAGTTGCCAACAATCTTACACCAGTTTTAAATTCGCTCGCTAGCTATCACTTAAAAAAAGACGATGGTCTTATTGAAAAAATGCTATTTACACTTGGATGTATTGCTGGTTTTATTTTATTAATGGCTATTGTTAATTTTATAAACCTAAGTATCAACGGATCTACCGGTCGATTAAAAGAAATTGGTGTTAGAAAAGTGATGGGCAGTAGCCGAAAGCAACTGGGTCTCCAGTTTCTGGGAGAATCCATTTTGACGGTCGGCTTGGCCTTTCTTATCGCCTTATTTTTTTATCCTTTTATATCTCCTGCATTTTCAGCCATTTTAGGGCAAGAATTGCCAAAGATTTACACCTTTCCTTTTTCAATTTGGTCATATCTTTTGCTGGCATGTTTGGCCATCGGTTTATTAGCCGGACTTTACCCAGCTCTTCGTTTATCAGGACTAAAAACAGTAAATTCAGTGAAAGGGAAAATCCCGCATAACCTCGGAAACACTTCGTTTCTACGATCATTAGTGGGCTTTCAATTCATTATTGCATTAGGCGTTTTCATAGCGGCAGGAATTATTTCAAGTCAGGTCTCTTTATTCTTTAGTAATAATTTGGGTTATGATAAAGAATCACTAATAACGGTAAAAGTTCCGAGAGATTGGTCTGAAACTGGGTTGAGCCATATGAAAGCGATCCAAAACTCCTTAAAAAACCTTCCACAAGTCGAAAATATTACCTTATCATATGAAATTCCTGGAGGGCAAGGGAGCTCTTCCGTAACCATGAATTTTGCAAAAGAAACCGGGAATGCTGCAAAAGAAATTGCGACCAAATACATCACATCAGACCAATGGTTTGCCGATACTTATAAAATCCCGATGCTTGCAGGAAGCTTTTTTGACGATCAAGTCGATCCAAATTTATCGAAAATTGTAATTAATGAACAGGCAGCAAAACATTTAGGTTATGAAAATCCGGCTGATGCCCTTAATCAACAGGTCTACCTAAAACCCGGTGATTCCTCCGCCTATATTGTAGGGGTAAGTAAAAATTTTTATTATACATCTATGCGTGATGCCCTTTCTCCTGTGATTTGGTTCAACGTCAGAGAAACCAATACTTTTCGTTTTTTTAGCATTCGTTTAAAGCCTGGGAATATCGGACAGAATTTAGCCTCTTTAGAAAAGGAATGGAAAAAATTGCTACCCGATGCGCCCTTCGAGTTTCAATTTATGGATGAAAGCATTGACGGCTTATATAAAACTGAATTGCAATTAAAAAACGCAGCTTATATCGCAACGATATTATCATCCCTGATCGTTTTTTTGGGTATTATAGGTTTAGTTTCATTAAATGTACAGAAGCGGAGGAAAGAGATAGGCATCCGAAAAGTCTTAGGATCAACAGTAAGTGCTATTGTTGCTCTATTCATGAAAGACTTGCTGATTACTTTTGTCGTAGCTACTCTAATTGCCTGCCCGTTGGTATATCTGTTTATTAGCAGGTGGCTTCAAAATTATAGTATACAGGTTACGCTAAGTCCGCTTTTCTTTCTACTTCCAGCTTTGTTCTTGGCCTTCATTGCTATGAGCATTATTGGCTTGCAAACAATTAAAGCAGCAAAATCAAATCCGGTAAATAGTTTAAGAGATGAATAAATTTGGTTTTTAGTTCCTAGTTATTGGTTATTCGTCATCCCTACTAAGAACTAACAACGAATAACGAGCAACTAATATCTTGATACTTGATAAATAAAACATGAATACCAATAACCTAAAGATGGCATGGAGAGCAGCTTGGAAATCCAAGCTGTTTACTGTGCTCAATGTTTTCGGCTTAGCCGTAGGGTTCGCTGGTTTTATTTTAGCCTATGCATATATCAATCGAGAAAACAGCTATGACGCTTGGAACCCGAAATATGATCGTATATATCTGTTAGGTTTAGAGACCTCGGAAAAAACGACTGATCTCACACCTGCCGCACTAGCACCTACTATAAAGTCGGCTCTGCCTGAAATCGAGCAGGTAGGACGTGTGGCGAGAGCACCTTTTGAAGCCCCTTTTCTTTCCGATGATGATGTCTTCTACGTTAAAAATTGGCTGGGTGCCGATCGTAGTATAGCCGATATTTTTGCCATCAACGTGAATGGCCTTTCCATTACAAAGTCCAGAGAAAAGCGGCTGGGGATCGTGTCTCCCGAAGTTGGAAAAAAGCTTTTCCCAAAAGAAAAGCACAAGGCCTTTAATGAAGTCAAGCAATTGGCATTAATGAATGAAAACAGCGGCTTCCATGAAAACGTCTTTGGTGTCAGTCAGGAAAGACCCCTTACCAACTTTAACTTTGATTATATTGCATTCACAGACGACATCGCTGAGGGGAAATTGGATGGTGAAATCAACGTTTATCAAACCTATATCGTGGTTAAACCAGGCACCGATACACGAGCATTGAGCGCAAAAATTAACAGACTCTATCAACAAGATGTTGCAAAAGAAAAAGAGACGGTCAACTCTTCGCGCGCGGTATCAACCGTTTACCTAGATCCACTGAAGAACCTTCATCTACGCCCAAAAAACGGTTCAGACACTGGCTATAAAATAACCCTTGCCTTAGGTCTTCTTTCATCCATTATCCTGTTATTGGCTTGCATCAATTTTGCCAATCTCATGCTTGTACAAGCGCAAAAGCGATCAAAAGAAATCGGTATTAAAAAAGTATTTGGTGTCAGTAGAAAACGCCTCACCTATCAATTTCTGATCGAGGTTTTCGTACAATGCTTCGTCGCTGCTTCCATCGCATGCTTCTTGATCGTGATCTGCTGGAATACGATGAACCGATTTTTTAACTACGATTTGTCGTCTTTCGATTTCAACCGTACGGTATATTATCAGCTTGGAGGTGCTGTACTGCTGACGACATTCATCTCCGGATTATACCCGGCCATTATACTATCGGGTTATAACACTATTGCTATCATCAAGGGAAGTCTACATACCGGAAAGCATACGCCAACTTTACGCAATTCTCTCTTGGCTTTTCAATTTATCATCGCATTTGTCTTTATCAGCACCATGTTGATTGTCAACCAGCAAATACAGTTTATCAAGCAAAGTGATCGCGGCTTTGATGTCAACCACCTTGTCCATATCAAAAACTTGGCGACCTTCAATAAACCTTCCCAGTTTAGTAACATCAGAAATCAAATGAAAGCGATCTCGGGAATACAGTCCGTGACGGTTACCACCAACACTCCCGGAAGTGTCACACCGAACGACGAGGAGTTTTCTTTTAGAGATAAATCGTACGCATTGAATCATTTAGGTGTAGATTTTGAATACTTCGAGACCTTGGGTATGGATCTGGTTGAAGGCCGTGTATTTTCAGAGCAATTTCAAGCAGATACCACACAATCTATCGTGCTTAATGAAAGTGCCGCTAACAATCTCGGCTCTCCCCATCCACTGGGTGAAACGATGCATATCTGCGATCAGGCTTACAAAATAATTGGTATTGTTAAGGATAGTAAAATGCAAGGTTTTGAGCAACTGGTTAAGCCCACAGCCTATACCCTTCAAACGAAGTGCAGCTTTCCAAACCATCCATATAAATCAGAAATTTTAGTTAAGCTGGAAGGAGATAAAGTCCGCTCCGCTCTAAGCACTTTGGAAGAACAATGGTCCAGCATCAATAAGGTGGATGGCAAATTCTTTAACTATAATTTTGTTGATCAGCAATATGCTGCGCTTTATGCAAAGCAAGAGCAATTACAACAAGCCTTTACGGCTTTCACTTATCTTGTTCTACTCGTAGCATTAATTGGGCTCTTCAGTATGTCAGCCTACTCCATTAGCCTGAGAGAAAAGGAAGTAGGTATTCGTAAAGTTTTAGGCGCAAACGCGCAACAAATCTTATTTTTACTTAACAAACCCTTTATCAAGGTGGTGTTAATTGCCATACTAATTGCAACGCCGATAGCGTGGTGGGGTGCCCATATGTGGTTAAATACCTTCGCTTATCGCATTGATTTGTCGTGGTGGGTTTTTACCGTTGGTGCTGTATTCACCTTGGTCTTGGCATTCCTTACGGTAAGCTATCAAGCGTTGAAAGCTTCCCTTGTAAATCCTGTAAACAGTTTGAGAGATGAATAAATTTGGTTTTTAGTTCCTAGCTATTGGTTACTCGTCATCTGTACCAAGAACCAACAACGAATAACGTACAACTAATATATTGATACTTACATACATGAAAAAGATTATATTTACTCGTAACTAACAAAGATAACGTACAACTAACATATGATTCAACTTAGCAATATTTTCAAATGGTACAATGTAGGCGGTAGCCGTTCGTTTGTATTAAAAGACATCAATCTTACCATCAATGAAGGGGAATTTGTCTCCATCATGGGGCCTTCCGGTTCAGGGAAATCAACCTTATTACATATTTTAGGTTTATTAGATGAACCTGATGAAGGCAGCTATCTCTTCCAAGAACAAGAGGTGCTTCATCTAAAAGAAAAGCAGCGCTCAACTCTTTATAAAGAACATATAGGTTTCGTGTTTCAGGCATATCATTTGATTGATGAGCTCACTGTTTACGAAAATATTGAAACACCCCTCATTTATAAAAATTTAAAAGGAAGTGAACGAAAGGCTATTGTAGCAGACTTGATAGACCGTTTCGGTATTGTTGGTAAAAAAGACCTGTTCCCTGCGCAGCTTTCAGGAGGACAGCAACAGCTAGTAGGCATCGCCCGTGCATTGGCCACCAAACCGAAGCTTCTATTAGCCGATGAGCCAACCGGAAATCTTAATTCTAAGCAAGGTGAAGAGATAATGGAGCTCTTTAAGCAATTAAATCAGGAAGATGGTGTCACAATTATACAGGTAACACACTCGGAAAAAAATGCGGAATATGGCAGCCGGATCATCGAATTGTTAGATGGACAAGTTGTCAAATAAGTAACTAATATATCTTGTCCACCAAATAGGCGTAAGGCTTAAGCGCATGATGAATAAACACATTCTTGCTGGTGTCGGGATATAATTTATAATACGCTTCATCGGGCTGGAGTACGATCGGTACTCCAGCCCTCATATAGTTCATACTTGGAGCATACGCGGGTTCTTGCAATTGAGGCAAGGTTTTCTTCACCTGCTTGAAAAGGGTCTTTCCAAGATATTTATCAAAATTCGTTCGCGACTTCTTTGAAGATTTATCCAGTTTGCTGAAGGCGTGTTTTAGGTACCATCTCACGTAAAAAGGTTTTTGCTTTTTTAATGCCTCGCTGATATTACTGAAAGGATTTAATTGATTAAAATCTTCTAACGTTTGTAAAGAAAACGGTGTCTCAGGCACCCAATCCAATGCGTTCACTACATTAAAAGCCCATCCGCCTCTTGTAAGATAATCAAAATCATAGGCATAAAAGATATTCCCCGGTTTTGGCGCTGCACTACAATAAGTTTTAAGCATTATTTCATTCGGTAAATTTCCATCGGCTATCTGATATTTTAGATAAGAGGTTAACAAGAAAGCTAGAGCGCCTCCTTGGCTATGTCCTATTATATAAATGTTTTTTGTCTTCGCCTGTTTATACTGATTCTTAATCTTTTCCACAATATCCGGTGCTAAGTAAGCAACCCCAATGGCCCATCCAACATGCACACTTGCTTTCGGATCTTTGGCAAACGTATAATCAAAAGTAGTGCTATCGTTCAATGTTATGTTACCTTTTGCCGGTATCATAGCGCTGTAAAAATTCTCCAACCAGCTCACGCCATCATTCACCGTTCCCCTTAGTGAAATAACCATTGTTTGTTTATCTCGACTAAGCCAAAAATCCCACCTATTTTTTAGCCCTACTTCAGGAGATCGATAGTGCCGTTCATAGTTCTCAGGGGGTTCAATATAATTCGGTCCAGGTTTTAATGTATCTGCTTGTCCGGAAAAGATACTTAATAATTCCAAGTACTCTACTTTGTTAAAACCCGGCTTTAGTGCTTGACTAGCGGCTGTTTGAACAAGGATGAGTAAAAATACAATTGCAGTGCAAACCTGTTTCATTTTATGTTCCCTATAAGATCGTTAGCAAAATAATAAATGTAGGCGATAATACTATGAAGTAAAGCGAGTATTATCAATATTTTTTTAACTTCGTTATTTAGCCCCTTATTATGTACAAACTGTTTAAAAGTCTATATTTCCAGGTAGTAGTAGCCATTTTTATCGGTATTTTAATAGGCCATTTTTTTCCTTCAGTAGGTGTTTCCCTGAAACCGCTGGGCGATGGTTTTATTAAGCTGGTAAAAATGATCATCGCACCACTTATTTTCTGTACCGTCGTTTTAGGAATTGCAGGTATGCAAAACGTCAAAAAGGTAGGTAAGGTAGGGCTCACGGCGATTATCTATTTTGAGATTATGACAACCATCGCATTGCTCTTGGGCTTATTGATTGTGAACGTTATACAACCCGGGACAGGCATGAACATTGACCCCAAGTCATTAGACAGCTCGAGCGTTGAAAACTATATTGTACAAAGCAAACATCAGGAAGGCCTAAAGGATTTTTTATTAAATATAATTCCTGATAATGTGATAGGGGCTTTAGCACAGGGTGATTTATTACAAGTACTATTCTTTGCAATCCTACTAGGTTTTGGACTTTCTAAAGTTGGCAAAGCTGCAGAACCGGTTATGACCGTAATGGAATCTTTCCTCAAGGGTATATTTGCCGTTATCAAGATTATTATGCGGGCAGCACCTATCGGGGCCTTAGGTGCAATGGGATTTACCATTGGAAAATATGGTCTATCCTCTCTCTCCAAATTAGGTATGTTAATGATTTGTTTTTATCTTACTTGTTTGATTTTCATCTTTTTAGTAGTAGGAGCGGTTTTATATTTCAATGGCTTTAGTGTTTGGAAAATTTTGAAATATATCAAAGAAGAGCTTCTCATTGTTCTTGGCACCTCCTCTTCTGAATCCGCTCTACCTGGTATTATGCAGAAATTAGAAAAGGCTGGATGCTCTAAACCGGTTGTTGGACTGGTGATCCCAACAGGCTATTCCTTTAATCTGGATGGAACATCTATATATCTTACTATGGCAGCTGTCTTCATTGCGCAGGCGCTGGATATGCACATGAATTTCAGTCAGCAATTAACCCTTCTCCTTGTACTCCTTCTTACATCAAAAGGAGCCGCTGGCGTTACAGGAAGCGGGTTTATTATCCTTGCCGCCACCCTTCCGATGGTAGGCCATGTTCCTGTTGAATCTGTTGCCTTAGTTTTCGGCATTGATCGCTTTATGAGTGAAGCACGTGCCTTAACAAATATAATTGGTAACACCGCAGCAACAGTAGTGATCGCTAAATGGGAAAAAGAAATAGATATGGAACAAGCAGCAATAATACGGATAGCTAAATAGTCGATTAACTAACGCTAATAAACTGTCAACTCTATTCAGTATCGGGTCACGGGGTCACCCTCACAACCCGCAATCCACAACTGGCAACCCTACTGTCCGTTTTCGAACACTCGTTGCACGATTCCGAACGAAACACAACAGCCTTACTTTAATAACTTACTGTAAATAAATCATATAAGAATTTGGCTTGGGCTATGTATTCATTTGGCATAACAAATTGCTACATGAACACTTTGAAAAAGACCATACTATTTTTTCTTTATACACTTCCCTTATTGGCGTACAGTCAAGATTCGCTTAAAACACATTACAATCTTGAAGAATGCATAAACTTAGCGCTAAAACACAATGCAGAAGCGCAAAAAAGCGCAAATAACAGTGCTCTAGCCGCCTTGGATCTAAAGCAGGCAAAGGCTGCACTGTTACCAACACTAAGTGGAAGCATGGGGCATGGTATTAGTACAGGATTCGCAACTGACCCGATAACGAACGAAAACGTTTCTCGTAATATAACTTCAGGCACACAACGATTAGATGCAAATATTCTATTATTTAATGGTCTTAATTTGCTTAGAACCATTCGGCAACAGGCTTTCGCTTATCAGGCGACACAGATGAATGAGCAGGAGGTGAAAGATAATTTAACATTGGATATCATTCTGGCTTATCTACAGGTTATTACTACCCAAGATGTATTAGATCGAAATAAACAACAAAGAGATGTAACGCAGAAACAACTAGAACGACTAGCCTTAATGAATAAGGATGGCGCAATTGCTCCGGGCGATTATTATGATGTAAAAGGTCAGTTCTCAGGCGATCAGGTAGCCGTTTTAACAGCAGAAAACACTTATAGAGCAAATGTAATCACACTTACAAGATTGCTGAATATTCCTTACACCAAGGATCTTTCTTTTGAACCTATTAACCAGCTCCCAGGTGTTAACAACGAAATTCTCGATAACCAAACCTTATATGAGAATGCGGCAACTTCTTTGGGAACACTAAAAGCAGTTAAGTTTTGGAAAGAAAGTGCTGATTATGAATTGAAAGCTGCCCGTTCACTTTATTTTCCCTCACTTTCTGTAGGTGGTAGTTTAGATAGCAGGTACTCTAATAGTGGTGTTGGCACATATGCAGACCAGATTCGAGATAACCTGGGTAAGGGTGTGGGTTTAACATTAAGTATTCCGATACTAGGAGGTTTTCAAAAGCGCATTAATGTATCCCGAGCAAAGATAAAAGTACGAAATGCCGAAATCGACCTTGAAAACACGGAGAACAACTTACAACAGCAAACGGCGCAGGTATTGATCAATCTGGAGACGGCCAAAGAAAAATATTTGGAATTAAAAAACCAAGTAGAAGCCTACCAAGAATCTTTTCGTGTAGCAGAAGTACAATTTGAAGCCGGTGCGATTAACTCGGTAGAATTTCTTTTGCAGAAAAACAAATATGATCAGTCTAGTATAGATCTTGTTGTAGCACAATATGAGTGGCAGCTGCGTCAACGTATTGCGAACTACTATAATGGTGCTCGTTAGACCTTGGATGTTAATTTATACAGAGCAGTAAGCCTTCTGTGAGATGAAGTCACGCAAAAAATAACTATCTTGCGTGACTTATGGACAGTTTTGATTTTAGCTTTTTTAATGTCAGACTTCTTGATGTGATTGACATCTTTTTGGTGGCAATAATCATCTATTACATTTATAACCTGATACGAGGTACCATTGCTGTTAACATCCTCATTGGTCTTTTTATTATATATTTGGCCTATTTGGTAGTTAAGCAATCTCACATGCGATTACTCACCGAGATTTTTGGGGGATTTATAAGCGTGGGCTCTATTGCATTAATTGTTGTCTTTCAGCAGGAAATCCGCCGATTCCTAATTCATATAGGAAAAAATATCTCATTCCGAAGAAATCGAAAGCTATGGACACTTTTTTTGGGCAAAAAGGAAATTGAGAAAGACAATACCGCTCGCCTCAAACCTATAATAGACGCTTGCAGAAGCATGTCTAAATCACATACGGGTGCATTGATCGTTTTTTCTAAATTTTTTGACGAAGAGTATTACCAGAACAGCGGAGAGTTCATCGATGCAGAAATTTCTAAGCGCCTGTTGGAAAGCATTTTTCACAAAAACAGTCCGCTTCATGATGGCGCTTTGGTAATAGTAGACTTTCGCATTAAAACAGCAAGTTGTATCCTCCCCTTGTCAGATAGTGAGGATCTCCCTTTGCAGTTCGGTCTCCGGCATCGAGCAGGTATCGGTGTTACGGAAATGAGCGATGCTGTGGCTGTAATAGTTTCAGAAGAAACGGGTGAAATTTCTTACGCAAAGCAGGGAAACGTTAATATGAACATCACTCATGAAGAACTAGAGCGCTTGCTCAATGAAGATGTTTAGCACTTACATACACTTTATCTCCTCCCTTAAAAAAGGATGAGCCACTTCTTGGAATTATAACAATCTTGTTATAATTTAGTGCTATCTAAATCTATTTTCTTTATGACCAATTTATACGTTAAGATACCAAAAAACCGTTTTTATAAGGAACGTTCTTATGCAATCTTCATTGATGCAGAAGAGAGAGGAAGATTGAGCTATTACACGCCTGAACTAGGCTTGGATTTAGGAGATGGTGAATATCTGCTCACCATAGAATCAGACCATTATTTTTTTGAAGAAATTATCTGTATCAGCGGTAAGACAAGCAAAACAATAAATCTTTATCCAACTGCTAACATAAAAATGATGGCGACCGCTTTCTTTGGTATCATTACGCTCAGCTTTGTTTCGGCGTTCTTTACAGGTTTAAAAACAAACGCTTTAATTTCACTGGTATTCTTTATAGTTCCCACCTGTTTATTGGTGTATCAAAGTATGATCAAAGGGGAGAAAGAAAGATTGGTGTCCATTAAACCAAATAAATGATAAACGCCGAGAAACGAATGTTTCTCGGCGTTTATCATTTATGTCATACTGTTTGTTCGAAGCCTGTCTGACTAACAGTACTCATTAAAAGCAGCGATTAAATTATCTGCAATCATTTGTGCTGGCCTTCCTTCAATATGGTGTCTTTCAATCATATGGACCAATTTACCGTCCTTAAATAAAGCCATGGAAGGCGATGATGGAGGGTAAGGTAACATATAATTTCTAGCTTTATCTACTGCATCTTTTTCCATACCAGCAAATACTGTAACCATTTTCGCTGGTTTCTTTTCATTCTGAATAGCGGCCTTGGCTGCAGGACGAGCATTTGCTGCTGCGCACCCGCAAACAGAATTTACTACTACAAACACGGTTCCCTCACTATTAATTGCCGAATCCACTTCTTCTGGCGTTTTTAGCTCTTCAAAACCTACTGTTGTAAGTTCCTTACGCATAGGTTCTACTAAATATTCTGGATACATCTTTTTCTTTTTTACGTTATATAATAAAAGCAAAGATACTAGATACGAACTGGATAGGCAATACGACTATTTCAACATAATGTCAGATTCTATGCGGAGTGAATAAGCAATCACTTCTTCAAAATTTATCTTTTCTGATCAGATTTTGCTTTAAATTCAGCGTCTGCCTTTGCTCGAAACTCCTCCGACCGCTGCGCCAACGCAGCTGCTTTTTTTACAAGCGCTTCTTGCTTTGCTTTAAATTCGGGCGACTCAAATTGCTTTTGAAAAACTTCAGCACGCTTACTTAATTCTCTCGACTTTCTCTCCAGAGCCTCTCTTTTTGCCTTTACCTCAGGAGCGTTCATTTTCTCTTCAATCCGTTTAGACAGTTCTTCCAGCTTCTTGCTCTTCTCCTCCATTTCCTTTTCTTTCACCTTCCATTCGGGAGTTTTAAAATAAGTGGAATCGTGACCACCTATCGCTTGAAGCCCCATCCTTTGTGCATGTTCTTGCACATCTTTCATCGCTGCCTTCCATTCGGGTGAATTGAAAAGTTCGGTAGTACCCAGCTGTGCGATCTCCGCAGCATTTTCTCCCAGCTCTTTTTGAAAAGTCTTCCATTCTGGTGTATCAAATTGCTTCGCTACTGTTTCGCCTATTTCTTTGCCGTTGGTTTCAATCTCCAGCTGCAAGGCTTTCCACTCCGGAGAAGAAAACAATTTGGCAACGCTTTCGGTAGTACCCAATTCGCCCAGGGTGTCTAATTTTGGTAAAGGAGCCAGAGGGGCCATGGGGGCAGTTGGTGCAAGCGGAGCTAATGGAGCTAAATCTTCAACTTTCGGAGCAGCGGGTGCTTTCGGTACTGAAGGTTGCTCGGGAGAAAGGGGTTTTACCTTTACCGGCTTAGATAGAGTATCATTTGATGGGTGAAGCTTAGGCCCCGTCCATGCTAATCCTATAGCACCTGCTATTAAAAAGGTCATCGCGGCAAGCTTATGCCGAGTATGAAATGTTGTTGTATTCATAAGTGTAATTCTTTTAATTCGATCAAGTAAATATTCTTTTTTATTGAATGCTCCTAGTGCAAAAACAGGCAATTTATTTGATCGGAGGCTTTCTAATATCAATAATGCCCTCGCATACACTAGTGCGTTGCCTGTAGTTTCCAGCACTTGGTCGTCGCAGCTATGTTCCCTTTCCTTTTCAAGCAGACGTCCTAGAAACCACACAAAAGGATTAAAGAACAATAGCGCTTCTATCAAGCATTTTATAAGATTTATAGCATAATCATGTCGGCGAATGTGGGTAATCTCGTGAATCAAGATGCTTTCTACTTGTTTTATGTCCAATGCTGTTACCGCAGCTAGTGGAAAGAGAATGATCGGTTTAAAATACCCGATTACCGTAGGAATTTGTACCTTCTCCGATAAATAAAAACCCACTTTTCGCTTAATACGAAATTCTTTTAATAAGGTGTTAAAGAGATGTAACCATTCTCTGGCAACGGCGTACCTTGCCGCCCCTTTTAACTGGATAATACGGATATATCCATAGAATAACGCAACAAGTTGAAAGCCTAGCCCTATTACATATACTCCAGCTATATGCGGAAAATACGATTCGAGCGAAAAAGGGACCTTGTTACTTGTTATTTCTGCCATGATGTTGTTTGAAAGCATAGGGCTATTATTTTTCTGGTTGATCTGTGTCAGGTCTGGTAAATAGGAGATAAAGGTTCCTACAAATGCTACCAACAATAAACACAATAAGGTAAACAATAAATTTGCTTTCTCTTTTGATGACAGATAGAAGACTGATAGTAACACATAGGCAATCCCGCAAAGTAGCGCACCTTGCCATAACGAGTGGATCAAACTCCAACCCAATGCAAAAATAAACGGTGTGATAACCATATTAATTATTTTTTGTTTTCCAATTCGTTCAATAACTGTTTTATCTTCTCTAGTTCAGCATCGCTCGCTTGATGATTTCCTAACGCCTGCATAACCAATCGAGCGGCAGATCCATCAAACACATCCTTAATGATCTTACTGAGCATTTGCTTCTCCGCTTTATCACGACTTACCAACGCTTTATAAATATGAGTCTTACTGCTTTCATCACGTTCTAATAATCCTTTCGCATGCATAATTTGCATTAATTTTAAGGTGGTTGTATAACCTATCTCTTTATTTGAAGCAAATATTTCATGCACTTGCCGAACAGTACAATCACCGTTCTCCCATAAAATCTTTAGAATATCTAATTCGCTTTCTGTTGGTTTTAACACTTTCAATTGATCAAACATTTAATACGAAGCATTTCGTACATCAAATATACGAAGAGTTTCGTAATACCAAAATAAATTTTATTTTTTCCTTCTTTTGAGCTGCTTATTTTATAAAGCGAGATAAGTAAGGTTCGAATATTACCACTCGCAAACATAATTACTCCTAAATAGTTAGTAAATTTACACCTGTTTTAAGTACAGTTTTGCGCTTTTACATCTCTTTCTAAAAAAAAGGAGCTGTAATTTTTTGAATATTAACACTTTATATTAATAACTATGTCATCAGTAGAGACAACATATGTACCTTACAAAGTGAAGGACATCAGCCTTGCAGAGTGGGGCCGTAAAGAAATAGAGTTAGCGGAAGCAGAAATGCCTGGTTTGATGGCGCTTCGCGAAGAATATGGAGCGTCGAAGCCCTTAACAGGTGCACGAATTGCCGGCTGTTTACATATGACTATACAAACAGCTGTGTTAATAGAAACACTGGTAGCGCTCGGCGCGGAAGTAACCTGGTCGTCTTGTAACATCTTTTCAACCCAGGATCATGCAGCAGCAGCTATCGCAGCGGCAGGAATATCTGTATATGCCTGGAAAGGCCTTACCGCGGAAGAGTTCGATTGGTGTATTGAGCAAACACTTTTTTTTGGGGAAGACCGTAAGCCCTTAAATATGATCCTTGACGATGGTGGAGACCTTACAAACATGGTTTTTGATAAATACCCGGAATTAATCAACGAAATCAGAGGGCTCTCAGAAGAAACCACAACCGGCGTTCACCGCCTATACGAACGCATGAAAAAGGGAACTTTACATTTGCCTGCTATTAATGTAAATGACTCTGTTACCAAATCAAAATTTGACAATAAATATGGTTGTAGGGAGTCTTTGGTAGACGCCATTCGTCGCGCAACAGACTTAATGCTTGCAGGTAAAGTAGCTGTTGTAGCAGGCTATGGGGATGTAGGCAAGGGTTCAGCAGAATCGTTAAGCAGTGCTGGAGTAAGGGTTATTGTAACTGAAATTGATCCAATCTGTGCTTTACAAGCTGCAATGGAGGGATATGAGGTTAAAAAGTTTGCCACCGCAGTGAAAGAAGCCGACATTGTGGTCACCACAACTGGTAATAAAGATATTGTTCGAGCAGAGCATTTTAAAACAATGAAAGACAAAGCGGTTGTTTGTAATATTGGCCACTTTGATAATGAAATAGATGTTGCCTGGTTAAATAAAAATTACGGACACACCAAAATTGAAATTAAGCCACAGGTCGATAAGTATACCATTGATGGAAAGGATGTAATATTGCTAGCAGAAGGTCGTTTGGTAAATTTAGGTTGTGCAACGGGTCACCCATCATTTGTGATGAGTAATTCTTTTACCAACCAAACACTCGCCCAATTAGAATTATGGACGAATACAGGGCAATATGAAAACAAAGTTTATACCTTGCCTAAACATTTGGATGAAAAGGTTGCTCGTTTACATTTGGCTAAAATAGGTGTTGAGCTAGATGTGCTATCGGAGGAACAAGCTGCATACATTGGTGTTACTGTAGATGGCCCATTCAAACCAGAACACTATCGTTACTAAAATAAAAGGAGGGGTTTCCATGACCCCTCCTTTTATTTACCCTTTAATATATCATATACATTTCCAAGATAGGCCGACTCGGTCAATAAATCCTTTAAATCTTCCCACTCATCTTCAGCAAAGGCTAAATTTATTTCACTCGCCGGACTTTGCATGATCAATCGCTCCTCTCCATCTGGAAACGGTATTGCTCTTTCGTGAAATACATAGCCTTTTATATGTGCTAAAAAAAGATAAAACTCTTTGTTCCCAAAATTAAGCAACACATTGTTATGCCAAATAAAATACATTCCACATTCCATACATTGACTTACCGTTGTATGACTTGTTTGACATAAAATTCTCGTATTGCACATATTGTCTATTTTGCTTGTGCCTGATTTACCCACGCCAAGTTTAAATGCGTGGGCAAACAGGACTTTCTTTTACTCTACAAATATGTGTCTTATTTTTAATCATTCTAAATAAGATGTTCGTTGTGACATTCAGATTACAATTTGTCTGTTTAATCTGACTGGGAAGCGAAGGACAGATTTGTATTTTTGTTTTCATTTATAAGCAAATGACAAAATTATCTGTAAACATTAATAAAATAGCCACACTTAGAAATAGCCGTGGAGGCAATAATCCGGACTTACTTAAAGTTGCGTTAGATTGTGAAAAATTTGGCGCACAAGGGATTACTGTGCACCCCCGCCCAGATGAAAGGCATATTCGTTATCAAGATGTTTTTGATTTAAAGGCTTCTATAAACACTGAATTTAATGTCGAAGGAAATTGTAGGGAACAAAAATTTGTAGATCTTGTTATGGTAAATAAACCCGCACAAGTTACACTGGTTCCCGATGAGTTAGGGCAAATAACATCGAATCATGGCTGGGACACTATTAAACATCAGTCATATCTACAAGAAATGTCGGCGCTGTTTAAAGAAGCCGGTATCAGGGTTTCCATTTTTGTAGACCCTGATATAAAAATGGTGGAAGCTGCCTCCAAGACAGGCACTGATAGGATCGAATTATATACAGAATCTTACGCAAAAAATTACCAAAACAATCCAGCAGAAGCAATCAAACCGTATAGGGAGGCAGCTCTTGTTGCCAATGAATTAGGATTGGGCTTAAATGCCGGTCATGATTTAGATTTGTATAATCTCCAGTATTTTTACAAACATATTCCTAACCTCTTAGAAGTTAGCATAGGTCATGCCCTTATATCAGATGCGTTATACCTAGGTTTAGAAGAAACCATAAGACGCTATCGGATGCAATTAGTTTAGTGTTGCAAGGAAAACACGGAGGTAAAGGTTCAAGCTTAGGATATTAAGCCTATTTCTCTACCTCCGGTTATATATTAATATTTTTCTAATGCGGAAAAAAAGAAGCTACCTTCAATCGATGCATTTTCGTCTGAGTCGGAACCATGAACGGCATTCGCTTCAATTGATTTTGCAAACTTATTACGGATAGTCCCCGCTTCTGCTTTAGAAGGATCTGTTGCCCCAATCAACTTACGGAAATCTTCCACGGCATTATTTTTTTCCAAGATAGCAGCGACAATTGGCCCTGAACTCATAAAACTAACTAAATCAGCGTAAAATGGTCTCTCTTTATGAACTTCATAAAAAGCGCCTGCTGTTTGTGCTGTCAAGTGCGTATACTTCATTGCAACAATTTTAAATCCCGCTGCAATAATATCATTTAAAATAGCCCCAATATATCCGTTATTAACGGCATCGGGTTTAATCATCGTGAATGTTCTGTTGGTAACCATCTATTTATCGTATATTTAGGTGCAAAAATAAAGATTTAAAGCCACTTAATTTTCCTATTTTGTAATATTGTGCATATATATACAAAGACTATATCCTTTTCTTTGAATATCTATAAAAAATTTTAATAGCTTTGCAATCTTTAAAACGCTGCATGTTAACGATAACCACGCTCAAGCAAATATTAGCCGAACCAAAGAAAATAGTTGTAACGACGCACTATAAACCCGATGGAGATGCACTAGGTTCTTCTTTGGCAATGCTGATGTGGTTAAAATCTAGCGGCCATCAAGTCCATCTGATTGTTCCATCGGATTATCCAGCTTTTCTTCATTGGATGCCTCAGCACGAACAAGCTATTATCTATACTGAAAATAAAGCGCTGTCTGACGAAATCATTGGACAGGCGGACTTACTTTTCTGTTTGGATTTTAACGGATTAGCCCGCACGCACGATATGCAAGAAACCTTAAGAGAGGCAAATGCGCTTAAGGTGATGATTGATCATCACTTAGAACCGGAAGGGTTTGACGATTTCAGACATTGGACCCCTGCAGCAGCAGCCACCGCGCTTTTAGTATACGACTTTATTGTAAATCTAATGGACGATCGTGCTAGTATTACGCCAGAAATAGCTTCTTGCCTCTATACTGGTATTATGACCGATACGGGTTCTTTCCGGTTTAGGTCTACAACGGCGGCCGTTCATCTTACAGTTGCCGACCTTATTTCGCTCGGAGCAGACAATACCCAGATACATGAATTTGTTTTTAATAGTTCCTCAGAAAATAGATTAAAATTTCTCGGTTTCTGTCTTTTAAATAGATTGGTGGTACTTCCGGAATTTAATACCGCATATTTCGCTATAACAAAGGAAGATTTAACGCGTTTTAATATTGTGACAGGAGATACAGAGGGACTTGTAAACTACGCTTTATCCATCAGTGGTATCCGATTGGCAGCTCTAATTATTGACCGAACAAATCAGATAAAATTATCATTACGTTCTGTCGGTGATTTCCCAGCCAATGAAATATGCACTAAATATTTCAACGGTGGCGGTCATAGAAATGCTGCCGGAGGGCACGACAATTTACCATTAGAAGAGGTGGTACAAAAATTTAGCGCTATATTACCGTTATATGCCGAACAACTGACTTCGTAAGTATTTCCAATAAACATAACAGATAACAAATATTCGAAACAAATAAAAGAAAACAAATAATGAAAAAGACAACCCTTATTTTAGGTTTGGCAGCTTTAACAACGTTAGGAGCAACATCATGCCAAAGTTTTAAAGATGGCGAAGGAGGCATGCAATATAAGATTGTAAAAGAGGAAAGTAAAACCAAAATTAAAGAAGGCGACTTTATCTCTTTAGGTGCAATCATTACAACCGAAAATGATTCTCTTCTCAATAGCAGCTATGAAATGGAACAACCATTTTATTTAGCAGCTCAAAAACCCATGTACAAAGGTGATATTTTTACGGCTTTATCGATGCTTGGAGAAGGCGATAGTGCTGTATTTAAGTTAAATATTGATTCAATGGTGGCTAAAAGTGGTCAGCCAAAACCTCCATTCAAAGGCAAATACATTGTACATACCTTTAAAATAAACAAAGTTATTCCGAAAGGCAAACTTACGGATAGCTTGTTCAATGTAGAAGTTGAAAAGTACATCGCACAAGATCGTGACAAAGCAAAGAACGCCGAAGCAGGAAAGATTGAAAACTATATCAAAAAGAACAATCTAGACGTTCAAACGACTGCTTCAGGTCTAAAATATAAAATTGAAAAAGAAGGTCAAGGAGCAAAACCAAATGTAGGTGACACTGTAGTTGTTCATTATACTGGTAGGTTCTTGGGAGGAAAAGTTTTCGATACAAGCGTAAAGGAAGAAGCTAAAAAACCTGGAGGCCCTTACAATGCAATGCGTGAGCCCTACGAACCAATAAAGATCCCTATTGGTGTCGGTGCTGTTGTACCTGGTTGGGATGAAGGTTTAGCCTTACTTCCAAAAGGAGCGAAGGCTTTACTAGTTTTACCTTCAAAACTGGCTTATGGCGAACAAGGTAGTATGGGAATTCAACCTTATACACCTCTTGCTTTCAGCGTTGAAATAATAGATATCATTCCGCAAAAAGCGAAACCAGCGCCAACTGCAGCTGTTCCGCCAAGTGCAGATCAAAATAAAAAG
>DATMSZ010000349.1:0-22478 GCA_035565175.1 Pseudosphingobacterium sp. | reverse complement strand
CATCAGAAAATATTATGACACCGCAATAAAACCTGAACGTGCCGTTCTTGTCGGGATCATTACCCCGAACGAGACGGATGAGCAGGAAAAAGAATACCTAGAAGAATTAGCCTTTTTGGTGGAGACAGCTGGGGGAGAAACGATTCAACTATTTACGCAAAAAATGCTTAAGGCAGATCGAGCAACGTTCGTTGGAAGTGGGAAGCTTGATGAAATCAAGGCATACGTTGAAGCCGAGGAGGCCGATATGGTTGTTTTTGACGATGAGCTATCCCCTTCACAATTAAGAAACATCGAAAACGAGCTAAAGGTTAAGATACTTGATAGAAGTAATCTTATTTTGGATATTTTTGCCAGTAGGGCGCAAACTGCACAAGCAAAAACCCAAGTTGAATTAGCCCAACTCCAATATCTGCTACCCAGATTAACTAGAATGTGGACTCACTTGGAGCGACAAAAAGGGGGAATTGGAATGAGGGGTCCTGGAGAAACGCAGATTGAAAGTGACCGACGGATGATCTTAAATAAGATTTCACTTTTAAAAGAAAAATTAAAACAAATTGATAAACAAAATGAAACGCAACGCAAAAACCGAGCACAGTTAATACGTGTGGCATTAGTGGGATATACCAATGTAGGTAAATCAACCATCATGAACATGATTTCAAAGTCGGAAGTTTTTGCGGAGAATAAACTTTTCGCCACATTAGATACCACTGTGCGAAAGGTTGTTATTGAGAATCTCCCCTTCTTACTGTCAGACACGGTTGGTTTTATTAGGAAGTTACCTCACCATTTAGTTGAATGTTTTAAATCAACGTTAGACGAAGTACGCGAAGCAGACATTTTAGTACACGTAGTGGATATTTCTCATCCAAATTTTGAAGACCATATTGCAACGGTTAATGAAACCTTAAAAGATTTGGGTGCCATTGACAAGCCGGTTATAACTGTGTTCAATAAAATAGATGCGTATAAGCCTGCCGAGATAATCGAAAACAACCCGGAGCAATACGAGGAAACAACCAAAACAATTACAATAGACGACTTTAGGAATAGTTGGATGGCAAAAAACAGCAATCCAGCAGTTTTTATTTCGGCAACTAAAAAGGATAATGTTGAAGAATTTAAACAGTTATTATATGATAAGATTGTTAAAATTCACACTGCCCGTTATCCTTATAATAATTTATTATATTAGGGAGAGTTTAATTAGATCATCCATCAAATTACATTTTTATGGCCACAACAGAAAGTAAAAGGCAACAACGGTTTGCAAGTGTTATACAGCAAGATTTAGCAGATATTTTTCAGCGTGAAGGCAATGCGTGGGCTCCTGATACCTTGGTTACCGTTACACGTGTAAGAGTGACGCCTGATTTGGCCATTGCTCGCGTTTATTTAAGCTTTTTAAATGCTAAAGACAAGCAACTAACAATCGCCAACATTAAAAGTCATGCAGGTGAAATTCGATATAAATTAGGAGCTCGTATCAAGAATCAGGCAAGGGTTGTTCCACAATTGGAGTTCTTTCTCGACGATACCAATGAATATGTCGAGCATATGGATAAACTTTTTGAAAAAATAAGTAAAGAGCCACGCCAAGAGGATTAACAAGATCCCAATCGTCAAAGCTAATAAGAATGCTATTCCAATTAGATGAAAATGACATTTGGTTTCCCGACCCATCACTCGCAGATAGTGATGGGTTGCTTGCTATTGGCGGAGATTTATCTTTAGCACGACTTGAACTTGCTTACAATCACGGAATATTCCCGTGGTATGACGATCAAACGCCGATTTTATGGTATGCTCCACATGAAAGGTTTATCCTGTTTCCAAACGAGCTGAAAATCAGCAAAAGTATGCAGAAAATTATCCGTTCGTCTATTTTTACTGTTACCTATAATAGGGCATTTAACGATGTCATTACGAATTGTGCAAAGGTTAAAAGGCCCGGACAGGATGGTACCTGGATTACCAAAGAAATGCAAGACGCCTATATTAATTTAAATAAAGAAGGAATTGCAATATCTATTGACGTGTGGCAAAATTCTCAAATCTGTGGGGGGTTATACGGCGTAATCTGTGGAAAGAAACAACATGTCTTTTGCGGTGAAAGCATGTTTTCTTTAGTACCCAATGCAAGCAAATTGGCCTTGATTTATCTTTGCAATTTGAATAAATTTGAATTAATTGATTGCCAGATAGAGAGTGAACATTTAAAGTCGATGGGTGCAAGAATGATAAGCAGAGAGCACTATCAAAAAATCTTGCATGCTGCCCATTAAAACTCGCCGTCGCATATAAACCTAGGTATTCTTTATGGATTTACTTTATATTATAGACTTAATCGGTGTTTTAGTCTTTTCCATTTCGGGAGCTATGGCTGCTGAGGATAAGAAGATAGACATATTCGGAGCCACCTTTACTGGTTTCGTCACAGCAATTGGCGGGGGAAGTTTACGCGACGTCTTTTTAAACACACGTCCCGTTTGGGTAGACGATGGTAATTATTTACTCGCAATTTTGGTCGGTGTGATAATTGCTATTATAACGCATAAGTCATTAGGAAAACTCCGCAGAACGCTCTTTATGTTCGATGCAATCGGAATAAGTTTTTTTACAATTGTGGGCCTTCAAAAATCCTTAGCTGCCGATAGCAGCGCTATTGCTGCCGTCGTGTTAGGAATGTTTTCCGCGGTAATGGGCGGTGTCACTAGAGACACGCTTATGAATGAAACCCCACTTATTTTCAGACGCGAAATTTATGCGACCGCCTGTTTATCTGGTGCTATCTTATTTATTGTACTTGCTAATTTAGGTGTGAACGAAAACACCAACGCCTTTGTAAGCGCAAGTGTAATATTTATTATTCGGATTGTTTCTGTTCGTTATAAACTTTCGCTCCCTCTTGTTGGCGGATAAACAAATTAACGCTTCTTTTTTTGCGCAGGAAACTTCATTTTATAATCCACCTTTACCTGCCCCTTACTGATAGCATCAAGTTTCGACTTGAGCATCGCTTTACGCAAAACACTCAATCTATCAGTGAATAGTTTCCCCTCTATATGATCATATTCATGCTGAATCACTCGAGCAGCTAAACCTTCATAGCTCTCCTCATGCTCTTTCCAATTTTCATCACAGTACCGAATATGTATCTTTTTATGCCTGCTAATATCCTCTCTCACATCTGGAATACTTAAGCATCCTTCGTTAAAGTCCCACTTATCTCCCCCCTCTTCCACTATTTCTGCATTGATAAAAACTTTCTTGAAGTCTTTCAATTCCGGCGCATCATCTTCAGCAAACGGAGAAGCATCAATCACGAACAGCCGAATAGATAATCCAACTTGAGGAGCAGCGATACCTACTCCATGCGCTGCATACATTGTTTCGAACAGGTTTTCAATAAGGCTATCCAATGCAGGATAATCTTCATTTATATTAGTCGCTTTTCTCTTTAGAACTGGGTCGCCGTAAGCTACTATTGGTAATTTCATTCGTCAATTTAATTTAAAAATGAACCACTGCCAAAATGGTTTTCATTTATTCTCTCTCTAAAATCGATATTAATACGCTTAAGTAATTTATAAGAGTATATTTTGCCAATGGATATTGAGGCCAAAATAGATAAAATTGTCTATTTCTGCAATTATCCTTCTTCAGGTGCGAAGTTAAGTTCGCTTAAAAGATTTTCATCAAACACTTCATTCGCAATCATTAATAGTTCATCTGCCGTAACTGCATTAATTTTTTCAACCACTTCTTCCAATGTATTAACGCGATCGTAGTCGAGTATGTTTTTAGCCATGGAAATTAGTACTCCCATGCGGTTTTCTTCACCAAGAGCTATCTGTCCAACAAACTTGTTTTTAGCTTGATGAGTCTGCAGAACACCTAGCTTTTCTTCTTTTAATTTCTTAAGCTCTTTCTGCACCAATTTCTTAGCCTTAAAAGCTTTGTCAGTGTCTGTACCATAGTAAATGGAAAAAATACCTGTATCGGTAAATGGTGTGTAGTTTGATTCTATTGTATAGGCAATACCATATTTTTCTCTTATCTGCAGGTTTAACCTAGAACTCATCCCCATTCCACCCAGTAAATTATTGAGCACCATTAACCCTGTCTTTTTTTGATGGTACAGATCGTAAGCAACGTTTCCTAAAGTAACATGTGCTTGCACAATTGGTTTCGTTACGCTTAACCGTTGTGCTCGATAATTTAACGGTAGCTTTCTGGTTCTTTTTGATAAATTTGCCGGCAACTTAGCAAATATGGTTTCCACGAGGTGATGAACTTTTTTAATTGAATAGTTACCCGTTATGGCTACAACCATTTCGTTGGTACAATAGTTCTTTTTTAAGAAGGCAGAAACATCGGCTCTAGTAAAAGCCTTAAGCGTGCTCTCCGTTCCTAAAATATTATGCCCTAGCGCATGTCCATCAAAAAGTAAGTCTTCAAAATCATCCGCAATAGCATCTTCTGGGCTATCCTGATAAGAAGCGATCTCATCTAAAATGACTCCTTTTTCTTTTTCCATCTCAACTTCCGGAAACTGAGAATGAAAAACAATATCTTCAAAAAGATCAAGGGTTCTCGCTAAATGCTCTTTTAAAAAAGAGGCATGAATACAGGTATATTCTTTAGTAGTATAAGCATTTAAATCAGCCCCAACCAATTCCAAACGATTCAGGATCTGATTGGTATTTCTACGTTCCGTTTTCTTGAATAACAGGTGCTCAATAAAGTGCGCCATTCCAAATTGATGCGGTAGCTCATCGCGCGTGCCGGCATTAATTAAAATGCAAGCATGCGAAACAACAGTATTATCGGGTTTTAACACCACACGAATACCGTTGGACAGATTAATGATGTGATAGTCCATTGTGGAAGGCAAACTTAGCTAAAATTGCTGTTTTATTAAAATCCGCCTGGTCGGCCCCCTCGTCGTTCACCCATTGGCCTATCACCCCTATCCCATCGTCTAGATCCATCGTCTTCCGGCATTGCGGCCCCTGCCTTTCCTGCAAACTTTTGGAAGCGATAGGTAAAAGAAAGCATGAAATATCTTGCCAATCTATTCGTACGACTATCGGTAATTCGATTCTCTGCAACGGTCCTGGAAACACTGATCTGTTCATTTAACAAGTCGAAAGCCTGCAGTCGCAGCATACCATTCTTATTTTTAAAGAATTGTTTCTCTAGGAAAGTGTTTATAATTAAAGGGTTGGCCTGAACGCTTCCCACATAACCGTTGTTGCTGGTTTTTGCTACATCAACATTCCACAATAAGGTGGGTGTAATAAAAATATTGCCATACATAGAAGCGGCCCATGTTGTTACGTTCTGATTGCTTCTACTTTGCAAACTATTCTTGGTAGTGTTATAGGTAAAATCAATGCCCGGCCTAAGTTCTAACCAATCCTTGGGATTTATCTGGACATTGATTCCTTGCGTTAAAACCCAGTTCTTCGCCACATTCTCTATTGAATTGGCATAGGCAATATTATTGTTAAAATTTGCCGACCCTCTTAGTGAAACTACATATTTACGGTTATTAAAAGGTTTCGCATAATGATAGAATCCTCTCGCATTATAATTACCGCTTGTATTTAAGTATTTAGTTTCTTGGACAAGGCCTAAACTATCGGTCACAGAAGTAACGCTGTTAGTGGTAATCTTGTCCTGTGTTACATTAGCATTCAGTACAGCAAAGAAAATGTTGCCCGACTTAAAGTCGAAATTGCGATAACGCATATTAAGTGTATGATTAAATTCTGCCGCTAGATTAGGGTTTCCCGTTACCAGGAATTTCGGATTAGAGACGTCTGTTATAGGTTGCAACTGCGAAAAGCTAGGCTCGCTAGCATTTCCTCGATATTCAACGTTAAAGGAACGCGTCCTTGAAGCTTTGTATTCGAATCGAGCTACTGGTACAAAGTAAAACCCATTTCGACCAAAAGAAAGATCTTGTCCCCCTAAATTTGTATGCCCACTTAGTCGTGTTGGTAAAACGGCACCTCCCAGCTGATAAACGATTTTATCTGTTCGATAACGATACGTCAAGCCTGCGCGATGTGTTGTAAAGGTATAATCATATTGATTGCTTAATGATGGATCAAAGGTTTGATTTCCTAGGTCATCCGCTATATTCACCGAACGACTGTTATCATAATTGGCAAAATTTAGATCGTAACTAAACTCTAAATTACTCTTTTCACTCAGTGGTTCTATATAAGAGATGGAAGAACCACCATTGAAACCTTTATTCTCCAGATCTACTAGCTGTCTTGTGTAAATACTATCCGGATTGTCAGCACCATAATTGATATTATTGATAATTCGATCCTGATCCTGCTCAGTTTTGGCTGAATTCAAAGAAAAATTCAGGAAGACATTCCTACCTTTATCATTTATCTTATAATTTAACAGGCCACTCATACCATAATTAGGAGTCGTAGATTTATTATGATAAATTTCTTCGATGTTGCTTACAATAGGCGGTCTAGATTCGTCATTGATGAACACCAGCTGTTGTTCCGTTAAATCATTGGTAATACTATTACTATTACCAATGCTTAATGTCGGAGAAAGTTTTAAGAAGACTTTTTCATTCGGCTTATACTCAATATTCCAATCGAAGCGATGGTTATTACTGACTGTGTTATTGTTTGAATTGCTATTTCTTACAGAAGTGCTATCCCCCAAAAAATCCTGAATAAAATTACTGCTCAGCAAGTCGTTGTTGCTATGGTTGTAACTGTAATTTCCATAGGTACTCCACTTATCGTTTATATCTTTTCTGTAATTAAATCCTAACGAGTAAGAATCGGTCAGACCATTACTTCCGCCACTAAATCCCCCAGGCCCTCCAAATCCTCCCCCCATCCTTCTTCCACCACCACCGGGCATTCTTCTTGCACCACCCCCTCGCGCATTAAAGTCAAATGCTTGGTTGTTGTTATTATTCATGTTTCCTAAAACAGAAAACTGCCTGGATCCAGTAAAAGAGTTATACATTCCGCCTACCTGATATCTATGACCATTCACATCTGCCGGCTCCGTTCCTATTCCTGCACCAAACTGACCAAAATTTCCATTGTTATTGCTCTCAGCAATGGTAATGTTTAGTACTTTCTCCGGCTCACCTGTTCTATTGCCTGTTAAGTTTGCCTGATCGCCATAATCATCAACAATCTGAATTTTTTCAATGATATCCGCCGGTAAATTTTTTGTGGCCGTCTTGACATCTCCTCCGAAAAAGTCTTTTCCGTTGATTCTTACTCTCGCAACACTTTCTCCTTGCGCCTGTACATTCCCATCTTTATCAACTTCTACCCCATCCAACTTTTTTATAAGTTCTTCTGTCATCGCATTGGGACGCACTCTGTAATCCTTTGCATTATATTCAATAGTGTCTTCTTTCATGGTTACTAGCGTCCCTCCGGTTACATTAACTACATCCAATAGTTTCGATTCAAAGCTCATTGTAATTGGTTGTAAGTCTAACTGGGTTTTACCGGCGAAAGAAAAGTCTTTGCTTAAAGGTCGGAAACCTAAACTTGTGATAAACAAGTTGAAATTATCTGCCTTCACATTTTTAAAGGTAAATCTTCCATCAATATCACTACTCACCTGCAGGGTATCTGTATGTGAAACAAGTTTAACGGAAGCAGCTATTACACTTAACCCTGTGCTATCTCTCAATACACCATGGACGGATTTCCCTGTCTGTGCAGATGCCCGCACACAAAATCCCAAAGCGAATAAAGCGATTACCAGTGTGGGGCACACTTTTTTCAGGCATTTTCTTTTAGAAGTCATTTAAAATAAGCTATTTTTTGTTTTAGTATCTAACTGTCTTGCAATTATGGTTTGGCCAACTTTAATAGGAGCCATTGGCCAGACTCCTTCTGCGCTTCTTTTCTAGTAGGTTGATTTCTATAATACCCATAGGGATCTCTATAGCCGTAGTCTCTATAGTTACCCCTCGACAATGGGCTGTCACCCACTGTCCGCATAACAACCCCATTTATTTTGACATTAAATGCTAATTCAAGTTGTTCATTAGCGTTTATGCCAAGTCTCTCAAATGGAATTGCTGCTTCATACGAAACAGCGTTCGTATCGATTTTTACCGCAGCCTTTATTCCATAGCTGTTTTCCAATGAAACAGGTCCGTCCACTACATCAACAAGGCCTTTTACGTAGATTGCGCGCGTAGAACCTAGAACTGCTATACGAATATCATGCTGCTTTTCTTCTCTATCTTTTGTAGCCAAAGCCCTCAAAGATTCGCGATCTGGAATTGGAAAAGCGATTTCCATCCCCTCCTTTCTCTTGCCTTCTTTATTTATGGTGAGATTGAATCCCTGATGTAAGGCTTGCATCTGCCATGCGTTATCCTGCACATGCATCGCTACATAAATGTTCTTATCGTCATTTGCTATTTCATATTGTAATAATTGCTTTTCATAGCGGTATATTAAAGAATCACCCCAATCTGTCAGATCTCCATCTATTTTTATTTGTGGCCGATATTTCATCTCGATCTGTTCTACAGATTTTAACTTCTGCGCGTAGGCACCAAAAAAGGAGGTAATCAATAAGAATGAAAAAGTTAATTTATTTAATACCTTCATTCGTTTGCTATAACTGAACCAATTTGACTTCATAATATTATACGGGTTTAATTGTAATAAAAATATTATTTTTGCTCTCCCTTAAATGTTTTTAACCATGCGCAAGCTTATACAATTTTTATAACTTTGTAAACAGATGTTATTATCCGCATTTCAGCAAGAATACATAGAAGCCGGTTGCGATGAGGCTGGAAGAGGCTGCTTGGCCGGTCCTGTTTTTGCTGCTGCCGTTATTTTTCCTTCTACATTTAAGCACGAAATTCTGAACGATTCTAAAATACTCTCTGCTTCTCAACGTTACGACTTGCGTCGGATGGTGGAAACAGAGGCCTTGGCCTTCGCCGTAGCAAGTGCCAGTGCAGCAGAAATAGATCAGATAAACATTTTAAATGCTTCCTATCTTGCTATGCACCGTGCTTTAGATGCTTTACAAGTAAGCGCCCAGTATATATTAGTTGATGGAAATAGATTTAAAACATATAAAAATATTCCACACCAATGTATTATAAAAGGGGATGGGAAATACCTTTCTATAGCTGCCGCATCCATTCTAGCCAAAACCTATCGGGATGATTATATGCATCAGCTAGCGCAAGAGCACCCAGAATATGATTGGCTGAGTAACAAAGGGTATCCCACCATAAAGCACCGTAATGCGGTTTTAAAACATGGCTTAACCCCGCATCACCGTAAAACATTTAGGATAACAGACCCACAATTGAAATTAGAACTCGTTTAGGAATCTTAATCACACAAATAGTTGATGAACATCACTATTTTATCTAAGTTTGCGGCGAAGTTTAAATCATTTATTAATTCTTATGAAGACTACTGCTCTAACGGATTTACACATTGCATTGGGAGCCAAAATGGTACCTTTCGCGGGTTATAATATGCCCGTTCAATATACGGGTATCAATGATGAACATGAAACTGTTCGTAAAAACGTTGGTGTTTTTGACGTAAGCCATATGGGTGAGTTTCTTTTAAAGGGAGAAAAAGCACTAGATCTGGTGCAAAAAATCAGCTCTAATGACGCTTCAAAACTCTATGATGGAAAAATCCAGTATGCATGTATCCCAAATGAAACAGGGGGCATTGTAGATGATTTTTTGGTATATCGCATTGATGCGAACACCTATTTTTTGGTAGTAAATGCCTCCAATATAGAGAAAGACTGGGATTGGATAAGTAAGCATAATACTTACGGTGTGGAAATGAAAAATATTTCTGACAAAACCTCTCTCTTTGCGGTGCAGGGCCCGAAAGCAACAGAAGCCCTTCAAAGCCTTACAGAAATAGATCTGGGAGAAATGGAATATTACACTTTTAAAAAGGGCGTATTTGCCGGTGTAGAAAATGTACTAGTTTCTGCAACAGGTTATACAGGCGCCGGTGGCTTTGAAATATATGTAGAAAACAATCAAGCCGAACAAGTATGGAATGCCATTTTCGAAGCTGGTAAATCTTTCGGCATCAAGCCTATTGGATTAGGTGCGCGAGATACTTTACGTTTAGAAATGGGCTTCTGCTTATATGGAAATGATATCGATGATACAACGTCTCCTTTAGAGGCCGGTCTTGGTTGGGTGACTAAATTCACGAAGGATTTTGTTAATGCAGATGCGCTGAAAAAACAGAAAGAAGAGGGTGTTTCACGCAAGCTTGTGGGAATTGAAATGATTGAACGAGGCATCCCAAGACATGGTTATGAAATTGTTGATATAGCTGATAATCTTCTAGGAGTAGTTACTTCAGGCACCCAATCTCCGAGTCTTCAAAAATCAATTGGATTAGGTTATATCAAAAAAGATTTCAGCAAAGAGGGTACTGAAATTTTCATTAAAATCAGAGATAAAAAAATAAAAGCCGTGGTAAGTAAACCCCCTTTTATTAAATAAAAAGCTGTCTAAAAAGCACACTTGATTGTCATTCGAGCGAACTAAGAGCAGACGAGGGATAGTCGAGCAATCTATTTTTCTTATTTAATAGATCTCTTCGTTTCGCTATGCTGCGCTAAAAGAAAGACTTGTAGTCAGATGACGTCAGAAATAGAGATTGAATCATATTTAATTTAAATAAATTAGAAATCGTTTTGCTTGATACCACAAGAAAAATAACTGTTTGCCTTAGTCCTGCCTTACTTCCTTTGCACGACATTAAAAACAGTATCGTTGTTATTATTGATATTTTTAGAGCTTCTACTTCCATGTGTTATGGGATTGCGAACGGTGCGGAAGGTATAATTCCTGTGGCGGAAGTTTCTACTTGCGCTATTTATAAAGATCATGGCTATCTGTTAGCGGCTGAGCGTAATGGAGAAGTAGTTGATGGTTTCGATTTTGGAAACTCTCCTTTCTCCTATGTAGAAGAAAAAGTAAAGGGAAGAACCATTGTACTTACAACTACCAACGGTACAAAGGCTATACATTTATCCCGAGAAGCAAAGAAAGTAGTGATTGGTTCATTTTTAAATCTGAGTGCCCTTTGTGATTGGCTGCAAAAGCAAGAAGAAGATATTCTTTTAGTTTGCGCTGGTTGGAAAGATAACTTCAATTTAGAGGATACCGTATTCGCAGGAGCCGTGATAGATAAACTAAAGGAAAGCCATCAGAAAGATGATGACGCTTCTATCGCGGCCGAAAACTTATACAAATGCGCCCAGCCCAGCTTAAACGCTTACTTAGCAGAGAGCGCACATAGTAAACGCTTACACAACTTAGGAATTCAGAAAGATATTGATTTTTGTTTACAAGTAGATACAATTAAAGTAATTCCTGTATTAGAAGGAGACAGATTAGTGGAATTGAAGGATTAGTGATCCTTCAATTCCTTTAATAATACTTTACATCTTTTTGCAATCATCTGATAAACGGGGTCAAACAGGTCATTGTCATAGTAAGGATCGGGCACAACATCATCTCCAAGAAAAAGCTTCACTTTCGCTTTTTCTTCAACATTTTCAGTCAGGTCTAGCACATCTGCAAAGTTATCATGATCCATAACCAAGATATGGTCATATAACTGAAAATCTTCTTTAGCAAATTGCCTAGCTCTCTGGGTACTGATATCGACGCCATAGCTCTTTGCAATGGCAATAGAGCGTCTATCGGGGCATTGCCCAATATGCCAATTACCTGTGCCGGCCGAATCTATTTCCCAATCTAAATTCTCTTCTTTTGCCATATGAGCAAGTATACCGTGCGCTAACGGTGATCTACATATGTTTCCCAAACAGACCATTAGTATCTTCATTTTATGTTAGCTTTTTTTATTGGCGACCTCATAAATAGGTAGCTGATTGTTTATAACCGTTTAAAACTGCAAGGTAAAAACGCTTCCTTTTCCTTCCTCAGACTGAACTGTAATATTGCCTCTATGCATCAACATAATTTGCTTGCTTAACGTCAATCCAACACCACTGCCGGTCTTTCGCGTTGTAAAGAAAGGAATAAATATATTTTCTAATAACTCCGGAGGTATACCCCTACCATTATCTGTTATTTTTATCTGGGGATTTCCATTATTAGCTGAAGCTTGCAAACTTATATAAGGCTTGTCTTCATCCTTCACTGCTTCAATAGCATTCAACAATAAATTGATCAATACCTGTTCTATTAAATTGATATCCAACGAGAGCTGAAGCCTTGGATCTTTTAAGATAATATCTAGCACGATATTTTTCTGCAGCAATGTGGGCTCCATTAATTGATATAAATTCTCAAAAAGTTCTGCTGCATATACGATGGACGCTTCTGGTTGAGCTATTTTGTTCAAGCTACGGTAAGTGCTGGCAAACTTTAGCAGTCCTTCGCTTCTACGTTTTATTGTTTCAGTACCCAAACGGATATCATCTAATTCTTCGCTATTGGGCAGCGTTTCCAATCGGTTTTTTAACGTATCCGCCAATGAAGATATAGGCGCTATAGAGTTCATGATTTCGTGTGTTAACACACTCAGTAGCTTTTGCCAAGCTTTTGACTCCGTTTCATCCAATGCCTCATTGATATTTTGAAAAGCAAGCAAGCGATAATATCCTTCAGGTGTTTGAAAACTACTTGAAGAAAACTGTAGTTTTAGCATTCCTTTACTAGGAGTTGGCACTGTGAAAACATTAATTTCACCAGGAGGCATATCAATAACTCTATGATATAAATCTGGATTACGTTTATTCAAACCTGACATGATGGATAGATAGGGAATATTAAACAGTTCTTTAAATGCTTCATTCATCCAGATTACTTTTCCTGTATTCTCTTCATAGGAAAGAATGGCTGTGTTTACCAGTTCTAAGATCTTTTGGAGATATTGATACTGTGTTTCACGCTCACTACTTATTTTTTTAAATACTCCATTAATTTCGTTAAATGCGCCGCGTAAAGGTCTTATCTCCGGGCCGGCATTTTGCAAAGGGAAAAATCTGGTAAAGTCGCGATAGCGAGCTGCCTCAGCAAATTCTTCGAGTTCACGATATGCCCTCAACTGAGAACGAAAATTTAAGGTTAGCATCCAAATACAAATCGGAAAAACTATTAAAGCATATAAAAAATATCCCTTTAATATTAACCAACATAATAAAGACACTCCTACAAAAAGTAAAAAGGCTCTAAAAATTATCAGTAAGCGAAGTCGGTTCATTAGATATTGTACTTGCTCAAACGTCTATATAGCGCTGTTCGCGTTAAACCTAATTCCTGCGATGCTTTGCTAATGTTACCATTATGCTTTTCTATTACTTTCATAATGGTGTTTTTTTCCATTTCTGTTAAATTATATTCATCTTGCTCTACACTAATTGCAGCGCCTCGTTGCTCTATAGGAGAGAAAATAACATCGTCTGGAGTTAGGGATCCTCCTTCCGCCATAATTGTTGCTCGTTCAATGCTATATTGTAGTTCGCGTACATTTCCCGGATAATGGTAACGTAATAGCTTTTCTTCCGTTTTCTTTTCTAGTTCAGGCATTTGCTTAGCATATTTAGTAGCATATTTTTCCATAAAATGCCTCGCCAAAAGCAAGATATCGTTTCCTCTTTCCCGTAAAGGCGGCACCTGTACTTCAACGGTATTTATTCTATATATTAAATCCTTTCTAAAGCGATTTTCGTTAGCAAGCACTGCCAAAGGCACATTCGTTGCACACAATAGACGGATATCCACACTGATCGGCGTATTACTACCTAAGGGTATCACCTGCCTATTTTGTAAAACACTTAACAATTTCGCCTGTTGTTGTAACGAGATATTTCCTATTTCATCTAAAAAAAGTGTCCCCTTATCTGCCGCTTCAAATCTACCCACTCTATCTTCTCTTGCATCCGTATAAGCACCTTTTTTATGCCCAAAAAGTTCACTTTCGAAGAGTGTATCAGTTAAAGCCCCAACATCTACTTTCACATAAGGCATCTGTGCCCTTCTCGATTCTCGATGTATCGTGTCTGCTATCACATCTTTCCCCGTGCCGTTCTCTCCCAAAACAAGAATATTGGCATCAGTTGGTGCAATCTTGCTGATCTTATATAGAAGGTTTTTCATCACTTCAGATTCACCGATGAGGCTACTGTTTACACTCGGCGCTTCTTCTTTCCTTTTTCCTTGCTTCTTATTCAGGATATCGCCTATGACTTTTAATAGATGCTCATTCTGCCAAGGCTTAACAATAAAATCGGTGGCTCCCTGTTTCAGTGAGTTTACTGCTAAATCAATCGCCCCATAGGCTGTAATCATTATTACCGGCAAATCAGGCCGTAAGGCCTTTACCCTGTTAAGCCAATAAAGTCCCTCGTTCCCTGTATTGATCGCGCTTTTAAAATTCATGTCTAAAAGAACTAAATCTACCGGTTGCCTGGAAAGAATTGCAGGAATATTTTCCGGGTTTTTATCAGCAATGACCTCGTTTACTTCTCTTTTTAATAAGAGTTTAACGGCTGTAAGAACGTCAGGATCATCATCGATTATCAAAATACGCGAATGTTTCATTCTTTTTTTATTAGAGTTGATTTTATAAGTTGCAGCAATTACTATAAGAGACAAGAGACGATACCATCTCTTACATCTATACTAATGGCAAACAATTACACTTTTGTAAATCTACAACTATACCATTACTTTTAAAAGGTTGATAATCAGAAAAAGTTCATTCTGTTCTAATTAGTCAATCTGTACGCAAGCGCACATAAAGTGTCCGATATCGAACAGTACATAAACGCTAAAAACACGTAAAACATTGATTATTAACAGCCTATTTTTATGGCACAAGCTTGTATAGTTATTAAGCACAGGAAACACCTGTAATGTCGAAGTATAAAATAAAAAAATGGACAGAGCACTACCAAAAAAGAAATGGAATAACAAACGGATTGCTACCGTAGTTGGGATTGTGGGCATTGGTGCCTTGATTTTCTCAAGCTATTATTTTACCTCAGGAAAATCAAAATTAAATGTTGATGCAGAAAGAATAACTATATCAGAAGTTTCAGAAGGTCCTTTTAGAGAATTTATACCTGTAAATGGTATGGTAATGCCTATTAGTACTATATACTTAGACGCCTCAGAAGGAGGTCGTGTAGAAGAGCGATTCGTGGAAGACGGGGCCATTATGAAAAAAGGAGACCCCATTATGCGATTGTCAAATACTGACCTGGAATTGAGCTTAGTAAATCAGGAAACACAGGTTTTAAACTTGCTTACTCAATCTCAAATTTCACAAACGAATGCTCAGCAAGCATCCATATCCACCAGAAATCAGATGGCCGAGGTAGAAAATGGTTTTAAGGAAGCTACCCGAGAATATAATCTAAAAAAGCATTTATATCAACAAAAAGCGATAGGGCGCCAGGAATACGAGAAAGCTTTAAATGAATACAATTACCAAGTGGAGCGAATGAAATTAAGCCGCGAAAACTTACTTACCGACTCTATACGTACGCAACAGTCTCTTAAGGAAAGTCGTGAAACCTATGAACGTACTAGAAGCGCTTTAGATCTAATGAGACGTAAAGTAGGCGATTTAATCGTACGTGCGCCTGTTGATGGGCAATTGACTGCCTTTGACGCAGAAATTGGCCAAAAGAAAAATCCGGGTGACCGTTTCGGCCAGCTTGATGTATTAAGCGGCTTCAAGGTAAAGGCCGACATTGACGAGCACTATATCTCACGAATTTATCCTGATCTTGACGGTGAATTTACGCTGTCGGACAAGAGCTATAAACTAAGAGTTAAAAAGGTCTATACACAGGTAGCTAACGGTCGTTTCCAAGTAGATATGGAGTTCGACGGAGAGGTTCCAAAAGGCATTAGAAGAGGACAAACACTCCAGATTCGATTGGCTTTAAGCGACGAAACGAAAGCTGTGCTACTTCCAAAAGGAGGTTTTTATCAGCAAACAGGAGGAAATTGGGTGTTTAAGCTAGGATCTGATGGCAAAACGGCTTTTCGTGCAGATGTACAGCTTGGCAGACAAAACCCAGACTATTATGAGGTTATCCAAGGTTTAAAACCAGGGGAAAAGGTTGTAACTTCGAGTTATGAGACCTATGACAAAGTGCAGGAACTAGTAATTAAGTAAAAAATCGGGATAGAAAGAGGTTTGTGGGTGAGGTATTCTATTTAGGTGCCACTAACATCAAAATAGAATATATCTAGTACAGAAATCAAAAGTTTAAAACAAAGCGATCAATTTAATAACGATCGCTTATATAGCTAATAAAAAATATGATTAAAATAACTGAACTTCAAAAATACTACCGTACAGAGGAAGTAGAAACGGTAGCACTTAACAACCTTAGCATTGATGTGCAGAAAGGTGAATTTGTAGCTGTAATGGGTCCTTCTGGTTGTGGTAAATCTACCTTATTGAATATCATAGGTCTTTTAGATGACTTAGATGAAGGCAGTTATAAATTCAATGATATCGAGGTGGCCAAGTTCAATGAACGGAAACGCTCTGATCTTCGTAAACACAATATCGGTTTTGTGTTTCAAAGCTTTAATCTTATAGATGAACTAACTGTTTTTGAAAATGTAGAATTACCACTCATTTATACAAAAGTACCTGCAGCGGAACGCAAAAAACGCGTAGAAGAAGTGTTAGAAAAAGTGCAGATCATGCATCGGCGAAATCACTTCCCACAGCAGCTATCAGGTGGTCAGCAGCAACGTGTAGCGGTGGCGCGGGCAGTTGTTAACAATCCGAAGCTTATTCTTGCGGATGAGCCAACTGGTAACTTGGACTCTAACAATGGTAATGAAGTGATGCAGCTCCTTACAGAATTAAATGACCAGGGAACAACCATTGTAATGGTGACACACAGCGAACATGATGCTCGCTACAGTGACCGGATTATTCGGATGTTGGATGGGCAGGTCGTGATGACTACGGTGGGATAGCATAGCATCTATTTGAAAAAATTTCAGTGTAAAATGGTAATAAGCAGATAAGTCTAAATTAAATGCTAACTGCCGAATACTAAGTACTATGATCAAGAACTACTTTAAAACGGCCTTTAGGAATTTAGCAAAAAACAAACTTTATGCTGTTATTAATATTGTAGGCTTGTCGGTTAGCCTTGCTGCCTCCATCCTACTGCTCTTATGGGTATGGGATGAGTTGAATTTTGATAAGATGCATAGCAAGGGCGATCGGATCTTTCGCGCTGCTGCTGCCATGGGAAATACCAAAGATAGGATATGGGAATATACCTCAGCTCCGTTAGCTATCTTTGGGAAAGAAGAGTTGCCAGAAATAGAAGATGCTTGTAGAATTCAGGGATCCAATAATTTATTATTGTTCACCTACCGAGATAAAAAGTTTAATGAAAAAGCGACCTATGCTGACCCCAATATTTTTACGCTCTTTAATTTTCAACTCCTTGAGGGCAATCCCAAAAAACCTTTCCTTGATAACCGATCAATCGTCTTAAACGAAACACTGGCTAAGAAATACTTTGGCAACGAACCTGCTCTCGGAAAGCTCCTACAAATAAAAAGCGGTGACAGCTACAAAGTAACGGGCATCATGAAAGATATGCCTTTGAATTCTTCCTTGCAGTATGATTTGTTGTTACCTTTTGACATACTTGCAGAAAACAGGCAGAATAATCCCCTGAATAACGATTGGGGCAATTTCGATTATCAAACTTATTTCCTATTACGGCCGGGTGCCGCTCCGGAGAATGTTGGAAAACAGCTCGCAGTTATTCATCGTAAGAATCAGCCTAGCGAATTTTTTAAAGACTTAACCTACTTACTGCAACCATTGGAAAAAATGCACTTATATGATGTGTTGGGGCATGAGCAAGGTATGCGACAAGTTAAAATATTTCTGTTGGTAGCTTTTGTTATACTGCTTATCGCTTGCATTAACTATGTCAATCTTGTGACAGCCAGATCAACCCGGCGAAGTAAGGAAGTAAGCGTACGCAAAGTCGTTGGCGCCAATAAAAGCCATTTATTTTATCAGTTTTTAACAGAATCTTCCGTTGTTTTCCTGATCTCAATCATTATTTCGATTGCGTTGATTTTTACCTTTATGCCTTTATATAACGATTTATCAGGTAAGCAAATGGTCTTTAGTTTGTTTGATGCTAAAGTGTGGTTCTTATTTGGTTGTACCATGATCGTTATATTGGGGGCAGCGGGCATCTATCCAGCTTTCATGCTCTCTAAATTCAACCCTGCTCTCGCATTAAAGGGTATTCTTCCAGCCTTAGGCCAAAATAACGGTTTTCGTAGGCTACTTGTGGTACTTCAATTTTCCTGTTCGATTGTTCTGATTATCTCTACTTTAATAATCGGTAAGCAATTAACCTATATTAGAAATGCCGATTTAGGTTTTGCTAAAGAAAGTGTCTTTACTTTTTCCGCTTTCAACTTTACCAAGAATTATGAAGCTATTCGAGACGAGCTCCAACGACAACCCGGCGTTTTAGGAGTCACAACAGCTAGCCAGTCGGTTATGAACTTAATGAGTTCAACTGGTGATTTCAGTTGGGACGGCAAGCCAGCAAACATGAACAATTTTATTATCAACCAATTATCTGTTGATCGCAATTTTCCAGAAGTAATGGATATGAAGTTGGTTGATGGAAAGGGCTTTACAGGTACCGCGGCAGATAGCGCGCATTTCATTATAAATGAAACCGCTCTTAAACAAACCGGCCTACAAAATCCCATTGGAAAAACCGTTACTTTCCATGATCAACCCGGAACGATCGTAGGAGTTGTTAAAGATTTTCATTTCAAAGACATGAAAACCAGAATCGAACCTTGTATTCTGTTCATCAACCCTTATTGGGGATGGAATACTATATATATTAAAACAAACGGAAAGGAGGCAAAGGCTGTGCTTAATAGCGTAGAAAAGCTTTGGAAGCGATATAATGCTGACTATGAATTTAATTACAAATTCATGGATGATTCGTTCGATGAAATGTACCGAAGTGACATCCGATCAGGAAAACTCTTTAATCTTTTTGCCAGCATTGCCATTTTATTATCCTGCTTGGGTCTATTTGGTTTAGTAACCTTTACGGCTGAAACTAAAGTAAAAGAAATAGGCATTCGAAAAACATTGGGGGCCAGTGTAAACCATATTATCTTGTTGATTTCAAAAGATTTCCTTCGTCTCGTAGGCATCTCTTTTTTAGTAGCCTTCCCGCTTGCCTGGTGGATGATGGGTAAATGGCTAGAAAATTATGTCTATCGCACCGAAATGCAGGTTTGGGTATTTATTGCTGCCGGTTTAACCGCCTTTTTAATTGCAGCCATTACTGTGTGTGGTAAGGCTTTAAAAGCCGCACAAAGTAATCCGGTGAAATCGTTGAGGAGTGAGTGATTTCGTTATTAGTTACTCGTTATTAGTTATTGGGCAGAATAAAGAAAGAAGACATAAGTAGCAAAATACAAGACAATAAAATATAAAGAAAGAGGCTTTTAAGAATATCTTGATACTTGATACTTGATACTTGATACTATAATGATAAAACCATCCCGATCACTATCGGGATAGCTGAAGCACCATAAAAGACAGACACGATGCTGAAACCATCCACCTCTGGTGGATAGCTGAGACGCCTTAAATATAAACACGATGTTGAAAAACTATCTTAAAATCGCCTGGCGCAATATTTGGAAAACGAAGGGTTTCTCTATTATTAATATTATGGGTTTAGCTGTTGGCATGACGGCTTGCTTTCTCATCGCCCTTTATGTTAATTTCGAACGGAGTTATGATCGTTACCATGGCAAGGCAGACCGCATTTATCGTTTGGTGTGTGATGTCAAAACCCCAACAGAAACTATCAATGCCAATATTACCTCTGGCCCTATGGCCATGTACGCGGCAAAGGATCTTCCTGAGATAGAGAACTTTGTCCGATTGTTGCCAAACAGCCTGTTAATAAGAAAAGATAATATTAAATACCAAGAAAGCAAGCTATTCTTCGCAGATTCCACCCTCTTCCAACTATTTGACTTTGCTATGGTTGCGGGAGATCCAGCAACTGCATTAAAAGAACCTTTCAGTGTGGTGCTGTCCGAGTCGGCAGCAAAAAAATATTTTGGGCAGGAGGATCCGATGGGTAAAAGTTTGCTGCTGACCGACGACAGTTTCAACAGTAAAGTAACGGGTGTGATAAAAGATATTCCTGAAAACTCCCAGTTTAAGGGCGATGTCTTTGTCTCTATGGTCACTTTAATTAAAATGGCTAATTTTAAGTTTGATGAGCAATGGGGGAATTTTGGTTTTACCTCTTATTTACTTACGAAACCAAACACAGACCCTTCGTTATTAACCACGAAATTTCCTGCCTTTTTGACCAATCGTGTAGGCAAAGAGATGGATCAAATGAAAATGCACTATAGCCTTTTTCTGGAACCATTAAAAGAAGTTTATCTCTATTCAAAAAGAGGAGGTTTTGAAAGCGGTAATATCAATAATGTATATATTTTTGCCGTTGTAGCCCTGTTCATCCTACTTATTGCTTGCATTAACTTTATTAACCTTTCCACCGCTAGGGCTATTGAACGGGCCAAAGAGGTTGGCATAAGAAAGGTGGTAGGTGCTTATCGCATACAAATTACCCGGCAATTTATCAGCGAATCTGTATTGATCTGTTTATTGGCCTTTATTATATCCCTGTTGCTTTGTTTAGGACTTATCCCTTACTTCAATTATTTAGCTGGTAAAGAAATTAGTGGAGGGATATTCCACCATCCTATTTATATCGTCATCTTGTTCTTATTGGCCTGCTTAATTGGAATACTTGCAGGTATTTATCCTGCGCTGGTATTATCCTCTTTTAAACCCGTAACGGTATTAAAAGGGAAATTTTCATCTAACGCGAAAGGACTGTTGTTAAGGAAAAGCTTAGTGATCGTGCAGTTCGTGGTATCTATTGCCCTCATTGCCGGAACATTGATTGTGTATCGTCAACTTGGATACATGCGAAATCAAAATCTGGGGTTCAACAAAGAGCAGATGCTCATTTTACAAACGAATGGGGATGCTAAAAGTAGGATTCTAAAAGATGCCATAATCAGTGTCCCTGGTGTATTGTCAAACTCCGTCTCGGGAGCTGTTCCAGGAGGTGAAAATCCTGTAGCCTATTCTGAAATTGAGAACAAGCAAGGTGATATGCAGATTGCGAACCTTCCCGTCTACTTTGTGGATTATAACTATATTCCTTTATATAAAATCAAACTGGTTGCCGGCCGCATCTTTTCACCCGATTTTGGAACCGATACTGCCCAGGCTATGATTTTAAATGAAAGCGCCGTTAAACTTTTTGGATACCTCAAACCAGAAGACGCAATTGGTAAAAAATATTCACAATGGGGAAGCGAAGGCAAGATTATCGGCGTCATTAAAGATTTCCATTTTAAGTCCCTACAGTCGAAAATTGAGCCCTTGAGCATGCGCTACGGTCAAGGAAATGGAGGGGGCTTAGTCTCAGTTAAAATAGAAGGTCAACACATCAACACGGCCTTACAAGCTATTGAAAGAAGGTGGCATGAGATCATTCCAAGCCGCCCATTTGAGTATTTTTTTGCGGATGAATTTTTTGACAGGCAATACCGAGCGGAAAACCGCTTTGGTGGTCTCTTTTTAAATTTTGCAGTATTGGCCATTTTTATCTCTTGCTTAGGTTTATTCGGATTGGTATCTTATAATACTACGCAGCGTTATCGTGAAATCGGTATTCGGAAAGTTTTAGGAGCCAGTGTCTCTACCATCGTACGATTGCTATCTATCGATTTTTTACAGCTTGTTTGCATATCAATTCTTGTTGCTTCACCATTAATGTGGTTCTTCATGAGTAAATGGTTGGCTGATTTTGCATACCACATCGATATTAGCTGGTGGATTTTTGCTGTCGCAGGTAGTATTGCGGTAGGAATCGCTCTAGTGGTGATCACATCGCTAACCATTAAAGCGGCCATGGAAAATCCCGTGAAATCGTTGAGAAGTGAGTAATCTCAGTTACCAGTTGCCAGTTATGAGCAAGCTTGCTACTCACAACCCATAACTATAAAAAGATGATAAAATCATCCCGATTGTTATCGAGATAGCTGAGTCGCCTTAAAAATAAACATGATGATAAAAAACTATTTCAAAATTGCATGGCGAAATGCGTACAGAAATAAAGCGCAAAGTCTAATCAATCTTTTGGGGCTCACCATTGGTTTAACTTGTGTAGTGTTAATAGCACTTTTCATTCGGAGTGAGCTTCAATACGATAAGCAGTTTTCCGATGCCGATCGTATTTTTCGTGTTAATATGAGCGGCAAGATGGGTGAAGAGGCATTTTATGCGGGCTATACACCTCCTCCA
>DATMSZ010000348.1:0-17315 GCA_035565175.1 Pseudosphingobacterium sp. | reverse complement strand
TGGCGGCCTTTTGGTACTAATAACTCAGTCCTTGCTGTCACTAATATTTATGAAATATAAAGTGCCATCGTCTCACTATAAGTGCTCTTTTATTTGTTCGTGGGATTTTTGACATATTGTTGCCTCACCCTACTAAGCGTTTCCCTATTGATCATAACTTTCTTCTCCAACTTCGGCAATAGTTCCCATTTGACTACCTTCAACAACACCCCCAGCATTGACCACAAGGGCGTCAATCCTGCCAAACTTATCGAACGTTAGCTTAAAGATCCGTTCGAGATCATCCATGTTGGTCACGTCGCCTTTAAGACCTATGAATTCCATTCCAAGCCGTTCAACAGATTTATTGAGTGTTTCTTGGTTTCTTCCTATGATAGCACCTATCGCGCCTTCGTTTTTTAATGCCTCCGCTATTCCGAACCCTATGCCACTGTTACCTCCGGTAACGACGCTTACCTTATTCTTTAATTTCATACGTTAATCTTTTTAATAGATCAAAGGTGGGATACTTTCGCAGGTCGATACAAGGATATTTGACACAAAATTCAGGTGATAAATGTCACGCGAATGAGAAACTAAGTGAATCTTTACCAACTCTACTATTTGCTTTTAACAGGGATAACGTGGTGACGAGGCAACTAATTTTCAAGGCGACACCGCCATCCTTTGCTTAGAAATAGCTGCCACACGCTTTAAAGTGTTTTTTGCCATTACTTTCTTCAAAGGTGAACCTTTATAAATGGTATAAATAGCCCGGCCGGTGGCAGTATATTCCAACCTTTCTATCGAAAAGATTTCTTTTGGGATATTGGCACCTACCCATTGTTCGTCAGCTTGTTGTCTCCAAGTTACCTCATATAGAATTGATCCAGCAGGATACTCCCTACCCTTATGATGTGTTGCATAAATAAATGCGGTATCATTACCGTACAAAGATGCCATAGTACTGTCCTTAGGGCAAATGCTGCTGGTGATGATATGCAGAAGCAATGGATTTTCAGGCAATTTGTCGTTGGTTTTCACAGAGGCCTGTTCGTTGAGTCCTAATCCGGTACTAGAATTACAAGCTGCTAAAAATGTTAATGTAACGATTCCTACAACTATATTAAATATCCTTTTCATGTTAATTCCTTTTTTTAAATTGGGTAAAAAGATCTAATGGTTTTGTAAACACGTAATCATTGTCTTTCATCGGTTTGTGACAAGATGTACATTCAGTCGTGAACATTGAATTAGCGCCATAAGGTTTCAAATCGCTACCTCGCCATCGTGCCCACCCCCAACCAGCAGTTTTAGCATATTTCTTTACATCTTTTATCATGAACTCCACCTGAAAAAACTGCCCGATTGAGATCTGCCCGTCTGCCTTCACTTGCGCTTTCCAAGCCGCTTTAGCGATGATCGTACCATCAGGCCAGTTTTGGGTCTGATGATTTTGAATGGCTTTCACGGCAACGTCGTTGGCGAAAATGATACGCATGGTTCCATTGTCAAAACGATCAGACGTACTTATCACTTTCCAGCTGCGATAATCGGGAATGTATGCGATGCCATTCGGTGTGGGCTTAACATTGCCAGCTGTAATTTCCCCCTGAATAAAACGTGTATATTCTTTATCAGCTGTATTGATTACTGAGGCATCGGTGGTTTTGCGAGGCGTGCGTGAAAGTGTATATTTCTTTAATATTTCAATATCTGTAGGACTGAGTTTCGCATTTTTATGTACCATCGTGTAAGACGGTAAGGGCATTTCTTCTTCCAAGATCTTATTGAGTGAATAGTATAGAATGTTGTTCTGTGCAGGAGTGGCAACTGAGTCCCATTTGGAAAAATCCAACACTTTACGTCCTTCGCGGATATGGCGGTAGACAAAAAAATTGGCTGGTGTTAGCCTATCGTACCAGTGTAGATCGCTCTGCGAGGAGTGACAGTCAAAGCAAGATTTGCGAAGAATATTGTTCACTTCTGCTGGTACTCCTGCCAGATCTTCGGTAGGTGTGTCAGATAATTTCTCGGGGTGGACAAATTGCATCGAAATAACAATACCTAACAGAATTAAAAATATTGAGACCTTTTTTTTCATCTTTCAATTATTTGATTTAATTCAACAATAATTGTTCAAAGCTATTGATAAACATGAAGTTACAGCAACTATTTGCTTATGAAAGGGCAAAAAAGAATCGTGAAAGGGAATATGGAACCTCGAAGAGGTTAAGAGATATCAAGACTCAAATAATCTTTAGGGCTCAATCAGTATTTTGCTAACTTAGTATTTTTTAAATCATGAAAAAAATCAGGCTTCACACATTCACCTTTACCGGTATCAGTTTGGTAGTAATGTTGGTAGGACTTGGTGCATTAAGGTATTTTTATAACAGTGCGAAAGATGCGCTTTGGATAAGCAAAATGGAAGCAGGCAAGCGCGAAACCCGTGAATTGGGACGTTTACTGGAACTACAATTGCAGGGCGGCATTCCTCCCAAAAAAGTGATTGCCAATTTGCAGGAGAGTATCCTCAATACCGATACACAAAGCGAATTTGTATGCATGTACAATACCTCGGGCATTGAACTTTGTCACCCCAATCCAGCATTAGTAGGTCAAAAAATTGATGCAGCGAATTCGCAGTTTACAGATGGAGGCCAGAGAATTCCTTTCAGCGATATTTTGCAGCTGGGAAAGGCTAATTCAGGCATCCGTATTTTTCCGGCAGAAAGGCAGCGCAGCTCGGAGATTGTGAATGTATATCCTGTTAAAGGCAGCGATTGGTTGGTAGCTGCCCACGCCAATACCGCCGTTCAGCAGGTACAATTGGAAAATCTTTACCACCGATTCATACTTGGCATATTGCTGATGATATCGCTAATTACCGGAAGTTGTTTTCTGTTGATCCGCTTGATTTACAGAAAATATGAGGGAGTAATGGAAGGTGAAATTGATCGACTGAGTGAGAAAGTGAATAGCCTTACAGCACTGAATAATCAACTAAGGCTATCACAGGAAAAACAAAAAATATTGGATAAAGTTGCCTTGCCGATTGATACAATCCCTTCAGAAAACACGCGTAAACGTCTTATTACTTATAAGAAAGATGAAATGGTAATGGTAGAAGCCGACAATATTGCTTTCTTTTTTCTTTCCGAAAACGTTGTTTCGATGTATACTTCCGGTGGACAGCAATACATCGTCAATATCAGTCTGGACGAACTGATGAAACAGTTGGATAACGAGGTTTTTTACCGTGCTAACAGGCAATTTATTATTAATGTGAATGCCATCCGCACTATTTTGGTATATGGCAGAAACCAGTTACGCCTCAGCACGCGACCACAGTCACCGGAAGATATAATCATCAGCAAAAATAGGGTCACGGATTTTAGAAAATGGCTAGACAGGTGAAAGGAGTAACCCTGCCGTCTTCTATTTTTTCAAAACCATTTCCGTCCAGACGCAACTATACGCCGATCACCGTTTAAATCACCCTTTCGGTAGGTGCCTTACCAAATTTTTTCTTAAAAGCATGCGAGAAATGCGAAAGGCTTTCAAACCCCAAGTCGAGGTAGATTGCCGAGGATTTCTTATTCTTTTTTTCGATGAGATGCTTGGCTTCTGCCAACCTTTTTTCTTGTAGCCAGTGACGGGGTGCCATTCCGAATGTTTTTTGAAAATCACGTTTGAAGCCCGCAAGGCTTCTCCCAGTAAGTCGTGCAAATTTTTCAATGGGAATGTTGTAATGAAAATTGCAGAGCATAAATTTTTCCAAGTCCATTTTATAGGGTTCGGAGAAGTCGAAGAGAAATTCCTTGAGATGAGGCATGGTATTCAAGAGCAAATACACGGCCTCTTTTACTTTTAGCACACCCAACGTATGGGTTATTTTTTCTTCTGGATAACGAATATACGGGACAACGGACTGAAAAAAAGCATGCAAAAAATCGTTTTCAGGAATAAGGATATTGGCAGGGCCTGTATATTTCTGACCTATCTCTATTTGCTCTTCCAAGGCAATTTGTCTGAGCAAATCTTCTTTCAAGATTATAACAATTGTTTGATAATCCTCCCCTTCCAATGGAACCTTGGTAATTTCTCCTAATTGATTCTTTTGTATCAATAACATCTCGTTTCGGCCCATCGATATTTTTTGGTTCGCAGTTTCTAGCGTAAAATGACCCCCAACCTGCAATACCAAGGTATTGTGTTCCAAAAAAGCAACCTTTTCCTTTCTAATGGCCGAGAGATAGGAGTAAAAGATCACACCTGGGATGATTTCAGTTGGATTCGTCATGATGTAAAGATATAAAATAGGCGGGGCTTATACGAAGCCCCGCTATCTTTGCAGATAAGTACTACCAAGTATCGCACCCGGCGAAAAATGCGTATTCAGGGTATTCATCTCATCCTCGGTGAAATTGATTTCCATGGCCTGTATGTTCTCCGGTAATCGCAACCTCCGGCTCATGCTTACCAATGGCATGATATGATCACCCTGTGCATTCACCCAAGCGATCGCGAGTTGTGCTGGCGTGTATCCTTTATCTTTTGCCATTTGTTTTAATAGTTCTACTTTTTCTAAATTCTTTAGCAGATTTTCTCCTTGAAAACGCGAGAAATGGTGATGGTAGTCATCAGCAGGAAGAGGTGCTTTCATTTCACCGGTAAGTAAGCCTTCTGCAGTATTGGCAAAAGCCACCACTCCTATCCCCAGCTCTTTAGCTGTAGGAAGCAGATCACTTTCTATTTGGCGATCGGCCAATGAATAACCTATTTCTAGTGCTGTTACTGGATGAACGCTGTTCGCCTTACGCAATTGATCGGCTGTTATCTCTGAAACACCAAGATAACGCACCTTTCCTTCCTGAATCAGGTCGGCAACAGTTCCAATCACATCTTCAACAGGAACGCTGTTATCAAGTCGGCATGGCTGATAAAGATCGATGGTGTCTACCCCCAAACGTACCAAAGAATAGTTAATGAAGTTCTTGATGGCTATGGGACGTAAGTCCAATCCAAGCCATTGACTACCATAAAAGATGGCACCAAACTTGACGCTGATGAAAGCATCATCCCTTCTGCCCTTAATGGCTTTACCTACGAGCAGCTCATTATGGCCACTACCGTAAAAGTCTCCTGTATTCAGGAAGTTAATACCACTGTCTAATGCCATTTGAATGGTGGCGACACTTTCATTTTCATCGTTCGTCGGGCTTCCCCAAACGGACGACATACGCATACACCCTAATCCGAGCTTAGACACGAGTGGTCCATTTTTGCCTAAAGCTATCTTCGTTATTGTTGTCATTGTTACTATTCTATTAATTAATATCACAAAGATCAGTGTTTCCACCCTTTAAAGCTTTCTCTTATAGCTCAATTTACTTGTCTGGACGGCTCACTTACCTCAAGTGATAAACTGGACGATAAGAATTCCTTAGAAGCCCTATTCTATGAATAATTATGTAATTACTATGAATAAATAAAGAGGGGATTATCTCTATAATAGTGGCATTTGTATAAAATATGTGTCCGTTCGTATAAAAATAGCCTTTATTTTTTCCAATGGAGATATATTTACAATATGGTCGTAATGAGTTCAAGCTCATCATCGATGTAAACAATTCAGAATGCATACTAATAAATTATAAGTACTAAATAGGAACGGCATATTAATAAATAATTATGAAGGAGGTATTAATTTTTAAAACGAGTGTTAACTCAAAAGAAGAAGTAGAACTAGTAGCTGAACTCTTTGACATGAATAGTTCAATTAAGAAATGGAGCTTTGATCTGAATGATCCGGATAGGATTTTGCGTGTTGAGTGCTTGAATATATCTCCTGAATCCATCGAAGATTTGCTGGAATTTGAAGGAATATATTGCACGAATATGGAATATTAGTATCGTATTGATTTATCGCCCGGTAAGTGCAAAATGCTAAAATAGATTCGAAATTAAAGTCATTGAATACGTAAACGAGCAAACTTTAAGCAAAAGGAAGTGTTTACTTCGAAAGGATCTAAGCCAACCGGTAATCAAATATGTTATAATCATGAAAATACTTAATGCTTTTACCTTCAAGTTGCTAGTTGCTCTGTTTGTGTTTGCGGCCTGCTCAAACGATAAGAACCCAGAAAAATATATAGGCTATTGGATGGAAAGCGATGATGATCTGGTTATGCCGACACAGATCAAAGAACAAGCTGGTAAACTCTATATCATCGTGGATAACGAGGGCGAAAAAATCGAAATGCCCGCCACATTCGATGAAGAAGGAAAATTTTTAACTGCTAAACTTCCTTCGTCGGCAGGTAACTTAGATGTACAAGCCATTTATCTCGACGGAAGCAAACGCTTACAGATGAACATCGCCAACAGCTCTAAAGAGCTTTCTGAAATACCCGAAACGAAAGCAAAAGAGCGAGCAAAGAAAATAGAAGCATTTTACGACCCAAGCTTTTTTATTGGCAAGTGGATGAACTTAGCAACCACTGAGGCAGGTCCCATAGAAATCAGGAAAGAAGGCGATAAATATTTTCTCCAAACTGCACTCAGCCATATGGAAATTAAATACAACAAACGTTTCTTCGTTTGGTCTTATATGGGCAGCACCTCAAGAATAAGCAGATTAAAAAATGGAAATCTGCGATGGGATATTGGGGCATTTCGCACCGAATATAAACGGATGTAAATGGTAAAGAGTTCTTCAAACCAAGAAATTCCCTACTCTTAAATAAGCTCCAAAGCCTCTTTAAAAAATGCTTCTGGGATTTTCTGCAATTCCCTATAGCCGAGAAAAGCTATGTTATAGGCCTTATACCTTTCATTAGACTTATCGTACTGTGGTTGGGCATTTCGCAATTCAGCGACATCATCCTGAAATACCGTTACAACCGATTGCTCATCCTCCATTCGGTTCTGCAGCTCAATGGCAGCTAGTAGGTTTACACCAGACACCGGACCGATCCCTAAGCCGAGCTGTATAGCCAGCTTCTGTGCTAGCAGCATGGCATCTGCCTCACAGGTCTTTAGGGCAATGCCATCACTTGAACAAAGTACTGTGCCGGCTATCTCGCTACCATAAGAACCGAATACGCGTTCCATCGTATACCACTCCACTTCTTTCGAATCTGGATCACGTTCCGGAAGCAGTCCGAATACTTTTTTTGCCCCTTTTTGTAAAAGCTGTAAGTAAATTCCCATAGTGACGGCAGTTTCCAACTGCGTAACTTCAGAAATGAATATGTCAGGAGAGAGCCCTTCACAACGCAATTGCTCAATAAGCGCGGCCGTTGACAGGTAAAAATACAAATACTTCATTTCTTGGTTATCCGTCTCTACCGATTGGCTGCCGAAAATATTTTTCGAGTAGAGCGTTTTTCTAACTCCATACAACTGATAATCGATGGCATACATAGTACTGCTCTGTACTTTATCTAGGAGTTGGTATTTGGCTTCAATAGAAATATGACTAAAATTCATTTCTTTCGTGGTTATAAGGTTGAGTTTTTGTTCAGCGATCTTAAAAATGCGCTTAATACTAGTCTTCTCAACTTTTCACACCGAACGTTAATCTGTCTGTTCATTGTGTTCAGTTTTGGAAAACATTTCTTTTCCAATGCTTTTTTTTCTTTTTTTACCATATGAAACCCGCCCATCCTAACACAAGCATCGACGATCTCTTTAACCATCCTGAAAGGTTCTTACCTTCGGTATCGGTTAAGTGTGCTATCTTCAGCTTTCAGGACGGCGAACTCCTAATTTTATTGGCAAAGTTTGGCACTATAGGCAAATGGGCACTCCCTGGAGGTCTTATCTATAATGACGAGGACATAAATGATGCCGTCAAAAGGACCCTATATGAGAGCACCCGATTGCGCGATCTTTTCTTTCAACCCTTCGATGCATTTGGAAAGGTCAACAAGCAGGGAAATCAATCGTTACAGGCCTATCCCGACGGTAACATAGCGGAATGGATGACTAAACGTTTTATCACGATAGGTTACTATGCTCTAGTCGAATTTCAAAAGATTATACCAATGGCGCATGACATTTCTCTTGAATACTCCTGGTATCGCTTAAGCGAAGTCCCTGACCTAATGGATGACCATAATCAGATAATAGAAAAAGCACTGCAAACGTTACGTTACCACATCCATTACCAGCCCATATGCTATAATCTTCTACCTGCCAAATTTCCGTTGAGAGACTTGCAAGTCATCTACGAAGTAATTCTTGGCAGGCATTTTGACCGTGCCAACTTCCAGCGTACAATGCTGGCTACTAATACATTAGAAAGACAGGATAAACACTTTTCAGGCAAATCGCATCGGGCGCCATTCCTCTACTCTTTCCGGAAAAACGAATATTTTGCTGCACTTAGAGAATCCATGAACAAAGTGCGGTAAGGGTTTATACCCTATTCAGTTGGCTTATCTATCCAATGGAAGTAGCGTTCGCGCATCCTACAAATCCATACAAAGGTATATGGTGTCAATATGACAAAATAGCTATATTTGCTAAAAAAATAGTCGATTCTGTATACGGCCCTACTCCTATGAAATTACAATTTGCTACCGGGGAACCGGAGTTTATTAAATTGTTTATTGCGGCGATGGACAATCAATGTACAGAATATCGGATGACTATTCCTGAAAGATATGGAGAAGGTTACATGCTGATGCAGCAGCTTGAGCCCGGACTTGAATTATTGGTCTTCAACATGAGGCTCACGAACGATATCCTCGTAAAGTCTTTGCTTCCAACCAAAGGGGAAAAAAAAGTGATCATCCGCTATAGTTTATCAGGCCCACCAGATCGAAGCCCCTTTAATAGATCATCGGCAGCTGGAGATATCGTACCGTCCCTTCATATCATACCAGGAGACATTTCCTGTGAAAATTTCTATCCCTCGGGATGTAACATTATTATCTTGATTATAGAGATAAGAATAACTTTTCTCAGTAAGCTGCTTAAACGGCATATGAAAGCAGAGCTCATAGAGAATATTTTATCAGGTAGACAACCATTTGCTTTTGAAGGGTCGGAGGATAATGATCTGCGGCTAATTCAGCAACTGTTTGATAAACGGTCGAGCGGACCGCTGGATAAAATGTTTTATCTTTCAAAAGTTTATGAACTGATTCATACCATTTTCTCTGGCATGTTCAATAAAAACGGGGAAATTTCAAGTGGCGTAAAAATAGTTGATCGTGAAAAAATCGATCGGGTGAAGCAAGTTATTCTCACCAATCTCGCCATTCCTCCACGTCTTAAGGAGCTTGCGGCCAGCGTTCATCTCAGCGAGGCTAAGATGAGGCGGTTATTTAAGCTGGTCCAGGGAAAGAGCCTCTACCGCTATTATGAGCAAGAACGAATGAAGGAGGCTGCCAAGCTGATTCGTACCGGCGAATACACCATAACCGAGGTTGGGTACATGATGGGGTTTTCCAATCTTAGCCACTTCTCTCGGCTGTTTGCGAAATACATCGGTACTAAACCTAAAAAATATGAACAGATCTTCCTGGGATATGCTTCCGAAAAACCTGAATATGGTACGAAGAATTAAGAAGGTACAACCATGCAACAAAACCCGATATCGATGCGTCTCTTCTCTGAATAACATAAAATAACGGTTCTCGGAAAAAATCATCTTATTATCACAGCTATGTTTAAGGATTTCTTTAGAATGGCCCTGCGTAACCTCCGCAAAAACAAAGTGTATAGCTTTCTCAATATTTTCGGATTATCTGTCGGTATCGCCTGCGCTGGGCTAATTTTCCTATGGGTGAAAAATGAAGTAACCTATGATACTGTACATGAAAAGAAGGACCGCCTGCATGCTGTTTATATCAACACCAATCAAGGAACGGATATTTTTACCGTAAATTCGACTCCTCGCTTGATGGGTCCAGCATTAAAAAACGAAATCGCTGGCATTGCCAATACTGCACGTATGTCGGACGGAAATCAGCGGACACTTTTTACCATCGATGACAAATCGCTGTATGCAGAAGGGAGATACACCGATGCTTCTCTATTTAATATGTTTACGCTACCCTTTGTACAAGGTAATCCAGCAGAGGCCTTTACTCATTTGCACTCGATTGTACTCACTGAAAAAACTGCAAAGCTCTTTTTTGGAGAACATGAAAACATCCTTGGAAAATCGGTACGGGTGGCCAACAAACAAGATTACATCATCACTGGTGTGCTGAAAAATCCTCCTGATAATTCCTCGCTGCAGTTCGATTGGTTGATGCCTTTTGAAAACGATCCCTATTACAGCCAGTCTCTGTATTGGAATAGTTATGGCCCGATTACCTATGTGGAGCTGGAGGCCGATGCAAACATCATGGCGATAGGCAACCAATTAAAAGATTTCATCCATCGCCATGATGCCTCACAGCGGAGTAGTGCCTTTTTATTTCCCATGAGCCAATGGCACCTGTATCGTGAATTTGAAAATGGAAAACCAACGGGTAGCGGACAAATCAGACAGGTAAATAGATTGGTAATACTGGGATGGACCATCCTCATTATTGCATGCATTAATTTCATGAACCTTGCGACAGCGAACAGCCAGCGACGGGCAAAAGAAGTTGGTGTAAGGAAAACATTGGGAGCCGACCGAAAGAAGTTGATCATGCAATTTCTTGGAGAAGCGCTTATGATGTCTTTTATCGCCATGCTCCTAGCGGTAGTAATCATGACCACGGCTTTGCCTGTATTTAATGCACTCATGCAGCAACACTTGGTATTACACTTAACAAACCCCGCCCATTTGGCAGCGTTGATAACAATTGCTTTACTCTGCGGGTTAATGGCCGGAAGCTATCCGGCCCTCCACTTATCTGCCTTTCACCCTACAGCGGTATTGAACGGCCTAAAATTGCATGGGGGCAATGCACTGCTGAGAAAAGGGTTGGTCATTTTCCAGTTTACAGTGTCCATCGTGTTCATCATCAGCACCATCGTCATTCACTTGCAGATCCAGCATGCCCGACAAAGAGACCTCGGTTTCAATAAGAACAACCTTATAGAAATAAATATGCAGCACGGAATTACGCCCATTTTTCCGGTGATAAAAAGTGAGCTGCTGCAAACTGGATTCATCGATCATGTGGCAACTTCTGACCACATCATCCTCAGTGGGGGAAATACAGATGACCGTTTCAGGTGGGAAGGTAAGCCTGTGGATGCAAATATTGCCATCGCATTCCGGGATGTCAGTCCGGAATTTGTTGCAACTTCAGGCATGAAGATCATTGAAGGCAGAGATTTCCGAGCTAACGAGACCAACGGCGTCATCATTACCAAGTCGCTTGCCCACCTTATAGGTTATGAAAACCCTGTTGGTAGAATTATTGGGTCTCCGAGAGGAAATGAGGAAGGAGTATATACCAATATGACCATCGTCGGAATAGTGGACGACTATGTATACGATAATATCTTTGGCAAGCCTGCGCCGGTAATTTTCTTTTGCCAACAGTTTAAACGCGCTAACCTGCTCTACGTACGTATAAACCCAGCTCACCAAAGACCGGAAACATTGGCCAAAATGGGAACCATCATCAAGAAATATAATCCGGGCTATCCATTTGAATATCGGTTTGTGGATACACAGTTCCATGAATTGTTTATGGCCGAAGCTTTAGCAGGCAAGGCTTCCGGCATATTTGCGTCGTTAGCCATCATTATTTCATGCCTAGGGCTGTTCGGTCTAGCCACGTATACTACCGAACAGCGAAAGAAAGAACTAGGTATCCGCAAAGTGCTGGGAGCAACAGTAACCGGCATCATACGCTTGATAAGCACTGATTTTATAAAGCTTGTTTTGATGTCCTGTTTCGTTGCTTTTCCGATTGCCTGGTGGGCAATGAACGATTGGCTGGACAATTATGAGTATAAAATAACACTCAACTTATGGGTATTTATAAGTGCAGGTGGCATTGCTTTATTCATCTCCTTCGTTACCATCTGCTCTCAAGCTATAAAAGCGGCCGTTCGAAATCCGGTGGACTCTATAAGGGAAGAGTGACCTATGCCTCGATGATGCGGAGGGTTAGTGCCCGGTGCCCTCGCCAGTGTTGCAACAATTCATCGGAATTTATTATGGTTGCATTTGCCGTATTGTTTTTCATAGCGCACTATATTTTATCAAAATAAAACATAGTAACTGACAACCCTATGGTAGCGTGGCAAAAAATTATATCGTTTATTCAAATAACATGTTGCGCGCGCTCATCAACGCAAGTACAAATAGTGGAGTGCTACCCGCATCTAAATGTCTTTATCTACAATTAGGTAACAGCTTGCTACCCCAATTGTAGATAAAATACCAGGAGCCATTTTGGGCTCACTGGTATCTGCTAAGTATTTGCTATAAAGGGCGATTTTTTGAGATAAGTATCATCGACAAGTTGCTCGGTAAGGAAGACAGCAATACTACTGGCACTAATTTTATTACCTAAGCAATCCTCTAAACTTACAGTTATGGTATTTACGGTATCAACAAATTCAATAAAAGGCACTCTTACCAACGTCCAGTGAACGTCACTGGCTAACAACAGGTTATACGCCTTTTGTCTATCCTCCTGAATCAGAGGAAATGTAGATTTCATCCAGTTAGTTGCGATAGTTGTTTCCGCCCCTTTTTTATCAAAGGCCGTATCAACATTGATGCCAGCAACTAAAATATAACGTTTTATACCATACTGAACCATGGCTTTAAGTACATTTTTGGTGGCTTGCATGGCTGTTAATGGTTCCCCCTGACGTTGACCAATAGTGCTAATGATTGCTTGACATCCATTTATCAACGCGTTAATTGCTAAAGGGTCTAACGCGTCGCCTCTTATTATTTCAATTAAAGGGCTTTTGATCTGAAAATTCTCGGGATTTCGTAACAGGAGTTTAACTTTATAGCCTTTATCTACTAATTGGTTTACGAGGTATTCCCCAGTTCTACCGCCGCCGCCCAGAACGGCAACTTTTATATTTTGTTCCATTACTTTTTATAAAATTTGACAATAAAATTTACGCCCAAACGTTTCGTTTGAACAGTTTCGCAGATGCACCTGATCTGTAACCACAAGTCAATATTTTATAAAAAGATTTTAATAGCACTAAGATAGTCAAAATTCGTTTCCAAAATGCGTTTAATTAGATATATTCAAAAATGGCAACTAAATGAGGGTTAAAGGTGCTGATTATTGGTAAAGCTTAAAAAATGTATTGATTATTTAAATATAAACAGTAGCTTTAAGTAAGAATAATCATTTATCCGTACCAATTTAAACGTCCAGTTATGAAATTAAAATCGCTTTTATTCCCAACATTAATAGCAGGTGTTATGTTTTTAACAACTACGGCCAAATCTCAGACAGAGAAACCACTGGAATATAAGTTAGAACGTGTTATTTATAACATAAGCAATGATAAAATCAGAGAAGTGCTGGAAGCGGAAAAGTCTAACACTTCATTTAAAAAAGGTCAACCTTTTAATATAGCTGTATTTAAAAAAGAAAGGGCAAGAATAGAAACGTTGGTTAGAGCAAAGATGGACAGTACATTCACTAAAGACCAAGTGAGCTTTCGTATTGATACTACTCTCTCTAATCATATGTATGCAATAGAAACAATAATTAGTAACAACTCGCAACGTTAGTAAAGACGCAGTCTCTAGAGAACACAGCTTTACATTAAAAACAGTCGAATTAAAATGACTTGACATCTGAAATTTTAACAGTAAGCAAGGTTTAAAATATATTTTATTCTCCACATAAACTTTTTTAAAAATGGAATCAAAAGACCTCAGTAAATGTCCATTTCATGACGGAAAATTAAAACAGCCTGTTGGTGGTGGCGGCACCAGAAATCAAGATTGGTGGCCTAATCAATTAAAACTAAACATTCTACGTCAACATTCTCCATTATCTAACCCGATGGATGACAATTTTAACTATGTAGAAGAATTTAAAAAGCTCGATCTCGGGGCCGTAAAAAAGGATCTTCATGCACTTATGACAGATTCGCAGGACTGGTGGCCAGCAGATTTTGGTCATTACGGTCCTTTGTTTATCCGTATGGCATGGCATAGTGCAGGTACATATCGTGTAGGTGATGGCCGTGGTGGCGCCGCAGCGGGACAGCAACGCTTTGCGCCCCTCAATAGTTGGCCCGACAATGTAAGTTTGGATAAGGCGCGTAGACTGCTTTGGCCAATCAAACAGAAATATGGCCGTAAGATTTCATGGGCTGACTTGCTGATCCTTACTGGCAATGTCGCGCTGGAATCCATGGGTTTTAAAACATTTGGATTTGCCGGCGGGCGGGAAGACACCTGGGAATCTGAGGAAGATGTGTATTGGGGTGCTGAAACCAAGTGGTTGGGGGGCGATGTGCGTTATGCGCATGGTTCAGAGGGCGTAGCAGAAGGCCATGGTGTACTGGTATCAGACGATGATGCAGATGGTGACATCCACTCCCGCAACTTGGAAAAACCGCTTGCTGCTGTACAGATGGGATTGATTTATGTAAATCCCGAAGGTCCGGACGGTAACCCTGATCCGATAGCTGCTGCTAAAGATATACGTGATACATTTGGCCGTATGGCAATGAACGATGAAGAAACGGTTGCTCTGATTGCGGGTGGGCACAGTTTTGGCAAAACACATGGTGCTGCACCGGCAACAAATGTGGGAAAGGAACCAGAGGCGGCGGGATTGGAAATGCAAGGCTTGGGATGGAGTAATAGCTATGGCACAGGCAAAGGAGCCGACACAATTACCAGTGGCCTCGAAGTAATATGGACCAAAACACCTACCCAGTGGAGCAATAACTTTTTTGAAAATCTATTTGGATTTGAATGGGAATTAACGAAAAGTCCCGCAGGTGCACACCAATGGGTAGCAAAAGATGCAGACGACATTATTCCTGATGCATTTGATGCAACAAAAAAACGTAAGCCCACTATGCTTACTACCGATCTTTCTTTGCGGCTTGATCCTGGCTTCGAAAAAATATCAAGGCATTTCCTTGAAAATCCGGATGCATTTGCTGATGCATTTGCTCGCGCTTGGTTTAAACTTACGCATCGTGATATGGGTCCGCGTGCGCGCTACCTCGGCCCGGAAGTACCAGAAGAAGAATTAATCTGGCAAGATCCGATCCCCGCTGTTGACCATCCATTAATAGACGCGCACGATATTGTTATGCTAAAAGCAAAAATCCTTGAAACAGGCTTGAGCATATCTGAGTTGGTGTCCACCGCATGGGCTTCTGCTTCTACCTTCCGTGGAACGGATAAACGCGGTGGTGCAAATGGTGCCCGCATTCGCTTGGCACCTCAAAAAGATTGGCACGTGAATAACCCAGTGAGGCTTTCAAAAGTATTGCAAGCACTGGAAGGCATTCAAAAAGAATACAATACTGTACAACCGAGTGGTAAAAAGGTTTCCATGGCTGATTTAATTGTACTGGGGGGGTGCGCAGCCGTTGAAAAAGCAGCCAAAGATGCTGGGCATGCCATTGCCGTTCCATTCACTCCAGGTCGTATGGATGCTTCACAGGAACAAACAGACGTAGAATCTGTTTCCTATCTGGAGCCTGCTGCTGATGGCTTCCGCAATTACCGCAAGCAGTCATCGTCGGTACCTACAGAGGCGCTATTGGTTGATAAAGCGCAATTGCTTGGGCTCTCGGCTCCTGAACTTACGGTGCTTATAGGAGGTATGCGCATATTGAATACAAACTTTGATGGCTCTGCTCACGGCATTTTCACAAATGTTCCTGAAACATTAACAAACGATTTCTTTGTAAATCTGCTCGATATGAACACTAAGTGGCAAGCCGCTACTGAAGATCAAGAGTTGTACACGGGTTATGATCGAACAACAGGGCAACCTAAATGGACGGCTACCCGTGCCGACCTAGTATTTGGTTCGAACGCAGAATTGAGGGCTATTGCCGAAGTATATGGAAGCACTGATGCAAAAGATAAATTTGTAAAAGATTTTATTGCTGCGTGGACAAAAGTAATGAACGCAGATAGGTTCGACCTGGTGCAGTAGCTGCAAACATTGACAAGAAATGATCGAAAGGCGATGGGAAACCCCACCGCCTTTTTTGGTCAACTAAGAACGGGGGTTGTAATCCTCCCTCGCTAGTCGATTAAACCATACACAAATAATAATATACCCGCTAAAGTATATGTTGTACGTATTGGAATACGCGTTTAAATATTAGTAGAATTCATAGGTGTATTTACGCTGGAACTTGAGCCTTACTGTAAATCAAGCCTTCCTCTTTCAGCACTTGCCAAAATCCTCTTGGCACGCTTGTGTTTAACGCCCTTACATTTGATTCTACCTGATCAGCTTTACCTGCACCTGGTATAATAGATACAAACTCGTCTGCCGACAGTACAAATTGTAGGGCCGCAGTGATGAGGTCTATTCCATATTCGGCACTTATGGCTGCTATTCTGTCTCTTCTTTTTTTAAAGCCTTTAGGAATGACATCTTTATAATTATAACGTTCACGACCGGCGATAAAACCAGAATTATACCCAGCGCCCGAAACTAATTGCACCCCTGCTTTTCTAACAGCTGGCAAAAGCCTGTCGACCGCATCTTCATGTTCCATAATAGAATACTGTGTTGCCGACAGACAGATATCAGGATCTGCCATATTAAGGCAGTCTAGAATGGGTTCTATTTTATTTACACCCATTCCCCAGCCTTTTATGATTCCCTGACTTCTATAATCACTTAAAACTTTAAAAGCACCGTCTGCTGCCTGCTTGAGAAAGTAAGGATACCGATCTCCAACCTGATCTTCCGAGAGGTCATGCACATATACAACGTCTATATAATCCAGTCCGGTTCGTTCCAAACTGTCCTCTATAGACTTTTTAACGGCATCCGCCGTATACAAATGTTCAAAATCATAGGGCAGCGGGTCCAGCCACATTGTTGCTGGAACTTGGCTTTCGGGAACTTGATGAAAAAGCCGACCTACTTTCGTTGAGAAAACAAAGCTTTCCCTAGGTTTATCATTTAGAAATTCACCGAAAGTCCGTTCGCTTTTAGTAAGTCCATACCAAGGAGAAGTATCGTAATAGCGTACACCTAATTCCCAAGCTGTTTGTAAAACATCAAGAGCTTGTTCGGAAGGTATTTTCTCAAAAGCAGTGCCTATAGGTACCCCTCCTAAACCTAATCTCTCTTTAAGCTGATAAGCATTCTTTTTTATCCAATTTTCCATACCAAACATCGTTTTATACTTAATTCTCTTATAATTACCCTAGCTAAGGAAAA
>DATMSZ010000347.1:0-3329 GCA_035565175.1 Pseudosphingobacterium sp. | reverse complement strand
CTTGGATACATTTTTATATTTTTATAAAAAAATGTTTCATGATCAAGGTTCTGTTAGCATCAGTACTTCTTCTATTTAGTTGCTTTATTAGCAACGCCTCGCAGACCCTACCGATCGATTCGGTCAAAGACACTGTTAAACATGATTTTGTGAGCGTCATGAAGCGATTTTCAGAGCAATCTGCTATCAAAAGTTCCCATGAGCTTAACACAGATCGATTGGCACTCCGACAAAATGAGGCGATAGAAAACATAAAAAAAGCAACCCATAAAGCGAGGAACTATCTAAAAAGAGGAATTGACACGCTTGGCATCAAGCGCGAGCTTCAGAAAGTCGTTGCTTGGCACAAATTAGCAGGAGACGGCATCTTTACGAACCCAGGAACCGCACAAACCCACCGAAATCTTACCACTTCCTATAATATCCTGTCGGTATTAACAAATACCGTAGCCAACCGAAAAAACCGTGTCGACCGTTATCAAAAGGATTTGGCTAACCTTCGATTACAAATTGATTCTTTGGCCAATGATTCTGCTTTCTTTAAATTTCCTACGGACTCCGTAGAACTGACCAAATACCTACAAAAAATCGTCGTACTTGCTTATGAAGTAAATCCGGTTGACAGTGCGCTTAAAGTTGCTATCAATAATACCCAGGTATTACAGAACCAGATTAACCTGGAGGCCTTTAAGTTGGCCTCAAGCCAAGAGGAAATTAACAATTTTCAACAAGAGGTTTCGGATGAGCTGTTCCAACGGGAATTTGTCAATATCTGGGAGCAGACAGACTTTTCGCGCCCTTTCCGCGAAATCCTTTCCTTTTCCAGCATAAAGAGCTTGCTTGTCCTCCAATTCTATATCCAAAGTCATCCAGGTAAAGTTTTCATATTAATCTTACTTATTGCTACTGCTGTTTTTTATATCCGTTCGCTAAAGAAATTGTATAAAGAAAATGGTTCACTACATCAAGACAATAGCGGCCAACTGATTCTGCATTACCCTTTTTTGTCTGCAGTACTGATTATTTGCTGCATTTTCCAATTTATATTTCCTTCACCACCCTTTATTGTAAGCGCAATTCTATGGATCAGTTCAGCCATATCGCTGTCTTTTATTTTCCGCACATTTATTACCAGTTACTGGATGAGAGTGTGGCTCCTTATAGTAATCTTATTTACCATAACCTGCCTAACTAATCTCCTGTTACAGGCCTCCCGCCCAGAACGTTGGATCATGCTAAGTTTAGCAAGCCTAGGTTTTGTGTTTGGCCTATCAATTGTTTTAAAGGGTCGTCATAATGAGCTGCAGGAAAAATGGATTTTATATCCTATCGGTTTCATGTCCTTGTTAGAACTGGTATCCGCTATTGCTAATGTACTTGGTAGATATAACCTATCAAAAACACTCCTCATGGCCGGCTATAGTAATGTCGTGATTGCTATTTTATTTCTTTGGACCATTCGATTGATAAATGAAGGTTTAACCTTGGCATCTCACGTATACACGCATCAGGAGAAAAAACTCTTCTTTCTCAATTACAATCGAGTAGGCAAAAAAGCACCTATCTTCTTTTATGCTTTCTTAATTATTGGCTGGTTTATTTTATTTGGAAAACATTTCTACGCGTTTCGCCAAATCTCCGATCCATTTAAGGATTTCTTAAGTGAGGAACACACATTAGGTGATTATACCTTTACAGTCAATAGTCTGCTTGTCTTCATCTTGATTATGGTTGTAACCACCGTCGTATCCCGCATTGTATCTTTTTTTGCAGCCGATCAACAATGGAACGGTAGATCAAGTGAACAGGAGCGCAAGTTAAAAATCGGCAGCTGGCTTCTGCTCATTCGCATCACCATTGTCGTACTGGGACTTTTCCTGGCTTTTGCAGCCGTTGGCATCCCGATGGACAGAATAACCCTTATCATGGGTGCGCTTGGCGTTGGTATCGGCTTCGGCCTGCAAACCTTGGTAAATAATCTCGTTAGTGGGCTTATCATTGCCTTTGAGAAACCCTTAAACGTAGGCGATTTGGTAGAAGTAGGCGGACAGGGAGGAACGGTAAAGTCTATCGGCTTTCGTAGTAGCGTCATATCAACTTGGGAAGGAGCAGATTTGGTATTGCCCAATGGCGACTTACTGAATTCCCACGTTGCTAACTGGACCTTGGGTGGTTTTAAGAAACGGATGACCATCACTGTTGGCGTAGCCTACGGAACGGATCTAGAAAAAGTACGCAGTCTTTTAGTTGACCAATTTGGAACAGACGAGCGGATCTTGAAATACCCTGCACCGCTTGTACACTTCACACAGTTCAATAATAGTGCCGTAGACGTCAGTATTTTCTTTTGGGTTAAGAGTATCCGTGAGTCTTTAGCTACTAAAAGCGATATGATCATCGCCATTGATGCCCTGTTTAAAGAACACCACATCACAATCCCTTTTCCTCAACAAGATGTATACCTTCATCAAAGGCGTTTGGATGAGAAAGACAAAGGCGAAGAACATTAATTTCTTGAGCTAAACCTTTGTTTATTTTTTTGCTTTACTTCCGAAAGGCATCCGCTTCGCGATATATTTTAGCGCACCGTTGTAAGAATCTAAACTGCCCAATATAGGCTTTCTCGTTTCCGAAAACACATTTTCGCCCGATTCATTGTATAGGCTAAGCTCTACCTTTGTGGAATAGGTTGTCGTTGTATACGAATTTTGGCTTGCGTATTCTGAACCTTTTACTTTTTCGTTCTTTTTTTCTCCTTTATAAGTACTGGAACTGCTTCCGGAAGTCACCGTACCTTTATTCTGTATATCATAGGTACCAAACACAACATACTCGACTCCTAATAAACGAGCCGCTTCCGTTGGCGATAGCTGATCAATGTCGGTAGCCTTGATATTATTTTTAGCCAGTATTGTATTGGTAGTGCGTGGATCTTGCACTTGTACAACGCGTTCTTCACTTCGAAGGGTGGTCGCACAACTGGTTTGAATCTCGTGCTGCATTGCTTCTGTGGTTAATGTAGGATCGTTACTAACAATTTGAAAAGGAAGTACTGCGATTTTGTTCTTTGTATCTGCGTCGCTTGCTAGCGGTCTTTGTGATTCGTCAGGAGCAGGCGATTTATTTTGGTTTACAAGCTCTATGCGTCCACTGGCAAATTCTATTTGATTAATGTCCCCCTTTTTAAATTCATACTCTAAACTTTCACCGCTATATATAAACTTTATGGTATTATCGTTTACCGCTGTGACCCTTCCCTTTTTCTTCTCCCCATTCAGCATAACAACCACGTCTTCTTTTTGCTGGGCTATAGCCCAGTTATAGGCGCC
>DATMSZ010000346.1:0-8635 GCA_035565175.1 Pseudosphingobacterium sp. | reverse complement strand
TTCCAAGTAGTTCCGTTTCCGAAGAATACATTGTTTTTAACATTGATGCCACGGTAAGTTACATCGCCTTCATTTGCTGCTAATGCAGAGGTCATTTCAGAAATATAGACGCGATCAAAAATGTTGTTTACATTGAGGCGTAAATTCAAAGAAGTTTTTTCAAAGTTAAATTTGTAGTTCACGCCAGCATCTACTAGGTCAAAAGTAGGTAGTTTTATATTCTCTTTTTCTACTACATCCGCATATAAGTTGGAGTAATTTCTATAATCGACATCCGCAGATAAACTTCCAGTTATCCTATAGACAACCCCTAAACCAAACATTGTTTGGGCCGCATCTCCAACTTTTCCGTCTTTTACATCTTTAACTTCTTCTGAAAGTAAGTTTAAACTTTCATCATAAGTGCGAGTTAAAGCATTGGCAGTATATTTCCAGTCGCCTATAGAAGCAAAACCCTTTACATCTAATTGCGTAACCGGTCTTGCAACAAAATCAAGCTCTATACCTCTATGCAATTGACTAAGCCCGGAGTTATTAAAAAATAGTTGTTGATTGTCATCGGTAACATCCGAGGTAGTAGTAACCCTATCTTTCCAGGAAGTATTGTATAAGTTTAAGTTAGCACTAAAGAATTGACTTGTGAATTTATAGCCAAATTCCAAACCAAAAATTTTCTCATTTTTAGTTAACGGATTTACGTCGTTACCAAAATTTAGATATATATTATCATGATAAGGTTGACGAGAATAATAACCTGTGTTTGCAAATACTGTATGATTTTCTGCTAAGTTATAGCTTAATCCGCCTTTAAGGTTATATCCCAAATTATTTACAGTTTCCGATTTTTCTTCTTCTTTAGTATATCCAAATCTGTCCCACCTAACATGAGATTGCGTTGATACAGCAGCTTGCGCGTAGGCAGAGAAATCTTCATTAGCATATTCAATTTGGCCAAATAAACCGCCATAAGAAATTCGCTCATCATAGTCATAATTTACTTTTTGATCATTATCTACGCTATTAAAGAGTGATTTCCAAGGATTAATACTGAATGTTTCGGTAACATTATAACCTCCAGGGTATTGAGCATTGTCCGTAACGTTCCAAGCATTTAAACCCATTAGGTTCGTTAACATACGGTAATGACTTCCCTTATAAGTTCTTAAATCAACCCCTAGATTGAAATTCAAGTTTTCGTTTATTTCATGATTGAAATTTGATACTAACCCATACCAAGAGTGATTATTCACAGAAGCTCTAATGGCATATGCTTTATTTCCTAAAGTACCAATTCCGTCAGGTAGATTTACGTTATTATCTCTGATTGCGTCAAAGTTGATGTATCCAGAAGCAGTGCTTTGCTTGCCACTACCCCAGTTTCCGGTACCTCCGCCGCGACCCCAAGAAGCATATAAAACAGTAGATAAACTCGACTTCTCATTTATATTAAAGTCCCAGTTAAGATTAGCCACCGGTTTATGATAATAGTTAGTTCTTTCACTTAAGTATTGACCATCGGAAAAGCCATAATTGTTGTTGTATTTTCGGCCATACTGTAAATATTTATCTATGCTTTTAGTAAAATTCTGATCGTGCTTTTGAGGTGCGCCAAAAATTAAAAAGTTAAATTGATGTTTATCATTTGGTTTATAGCCCAAAGAGAAAAAATAGTTTTGCCCACTTCCCTTGGTCCCATCGTTATATCCGTCACCAGCCCAATTGGTTATCATAAAGCTTGCTCCCCAACCATTCTCAGACATTCCAGTGTTATATCCGAACGTGGTTTTTTGGAAATTATCATTTCCTATTATTGCTTGTGCGAAACCGCCTTTATTTAATTCTGTAGCTTTTGTTACAATATTAATCGTTCCGCCAACAGAAGAAATTGCCAATTTTGAAGATCCTAGCCCTCTTTGTACTTGGATACCGTTTGCAACATCAGCTAAACCAGACCAATTGGACCAATATAACTTACCGTCTTCCATACTATTTATAGGTTGTCCATTAATTAGATAGGCTGTATTATCCGCATCATAACCTCTAAGTATAACTCTTGAGTCACCATAACCACCGGCTTGACCAGCAATATATACTGACGGAGTATTTTTAAGCAGTTCAGGAAATTCTTGGTTACCGGCTTTACGCTGGATCTCGGTAGGTGAAATAGTGGAAACGGCTATCGGCGTTTTTCTATCTTTTGCAAGGTCAATGATACCTGTACCAATCTGTACAATAACCTCATCTAAAGATTGTGCACTTTGTGCCAGTTCTATCACACCTAAATTGTCTGAACTGGTTGCGAAGCTCAATCTTTTAACTTCGTAACCGATATAAGTAATAACGATTTCTCCGGATTCATTTGGACTTCTCAAAGAAAATTGTCCCCCTGCATCGGTAGAGGTTGTGCGTGTAGTACCACTAATCGAGACGGTTGCACCAGCAATTGGATTTTTACCATCCGTGACAGTACCCGTAATTGATTGTTGACTGTAAGCGAATGCAGTCGACAAGATTAAAAGTAGCGCTGACAGCACTATTTTTTTTCCGAAATGATCCGAGGTGATTGATCGATTAAAAGAAAGTAAAAACTTCTTCATGTGTGCTAATTTGAATGATTGATTTTTGTTTGTTTTTCAGGGCAAAATTAAACAGCAAACAATAAAAATTAGCACGTTTCATGTTAAGTTAATATTAACTTAATGTTTCTTTACCAGCCAGTTCTGTGGGCTTAGTTCCCCTTTTTACTGGTTTTAATGATTTATGTTATTTGTAGGAAAAAAATATAGTATTATGCTTTATATATGTCGTAATAGTAAAAATTTTAAAGTTTTATGACTGTGGATTGTGAGTAACTTTTTTTGTTTAAAACGAGAGAAAGCGAGTTTTGTTTCCTGAAATCGAGATTTTGTAACAGGTTGCAGGAAAATGTTTTCATTTTTTTAAGAAAGTACTGTATTTTCTTTGTTTTGTGTCCGCATTGCTTTTATTTTAATAAAAAAACCAGTCTCTTTCTATTAAAATGGACATTATTCAAGAATTTGATGCAGGTAGCGGTTATTTTTTGTAAGAATAACGAATAGTATGTTGCTTAATCACTGCCTATTTATTTGTTTGAATAGAAAATATGTAATTTTTATAATGTAAAGAGAATAAATTGATGAGTATCTTTTATAGGAAGATGTGCGAGACAGTAAGCATTCTATAGTTGCGTATATGGAATGGCGCATATGTGGGTACCGGGGGATATAGGGTGTCTACTTACATTGCTAGTAGGCTAGCTATTCTATCAAAGAGAGTTATGTAATAGGATGATTAATTATGGGTGTAAGGTAAAAATAACATCGGACTCCTCGATACTATTCTATTTCTAAGAATTTTTATTAGGTTTGCGGATGTAATATTCATGTTTAAGGGTATAAAAGGATTAAGGATGAATTTACAATTCTAATTGTAATATCGAAACGAATAATATTTATAGGAATGAATTACGACATCATTGTAATTGGAAGTGGCCCAGGAGGCTATGTTGCAGCCATCAGAGCTTCGCAGTTAGGGTTTAAAACTGCTATTGTTGAACGCGAATCTCTAGGCGGTATTTGCCTTAATTGGGGCTGTATCCCTACAAAAGCATTACTTAAAAGCGCTCAAGTATTTGAATATTTGAATCATGCGGCTGATTACGGTATCAAAGTTGAAGGTGGAGAAGTAGATTTCAATGCCGTTATTAAACGAAGTAGAGGTGTTGCAGATGGTATGAGTAAAGGCATCCAATTCTTGATGAAAAAGAATAAGATTGATGTAATTATGGGTACCGCCAAAATCAAAAAGGGTGGTAAGATAGAAGTAAAGGGCGGTGATGGATCTACAAAAGAATATACTGCTAAACACACTATTCTGGCTACAGGAGCCCGTTCACGTGAGCTGCCTAATTTAAAACAGGATGGTAAAAAAATTATCGGCTATCGTCAAGCGATGAACTTGGATAAACAACCAAAATCGTTAGTGGTAGTGGGCTCTGGTGCAATCGGAGTTGAGTTTGCTTACTTTTACAATGCCATCGGTACACAGGTTACTATTGTTGAATATTTAGATCGTATTGTTCCTGTTGAAGATGAAGAAATTTCTAAACAATTAGAGCGCAGCCTTAAGAAAAGTGGTATCAATATTTTAACAGGTGCAGAAGTTACCGCCGTTGATACATCTTCTTCTCCTTGTAAAGTGAAAATTAAAACAGCTAAGGGAGAAGAAACCATTGAAGCAGAAGTAGTACTTTCTGCGGTGGGTATCTCCCCTAATATCGAAAACATCGGTTTGGAAGAAGTTGGTGTTAAAACAGAAAAGGGACGTGTATTGGTTGACGACTTCTATAAAACAAATATTGAAGGCGTATACGCAATAGGTGATATTGTAAAGGGACAAGCATTAGCGCACGTGGCTTCTGCAGAAGGTATTACTTGTGTAGAGAAAATTAAAGGTTTACATGTAGAACCAATTGACTATAATAACATCCCAGGATGTACGTACTGCTCACCTGAAATTGCGTCGGTTGGCTATACGGAGAAAGCTGCAAAAGAAGCGGGCTACGAAGTGAAAGTAGGTAAATTTCCATTCTCAGCCTCTGGAAAAGCAAGCGCTGCGGGTGCGAAGGATGGATTTGTAAAAGTTATTTTTGATGCGAAATATGGTGAGTTTCTTGGCGCACATATGATAGGCGCAAACGTAACCGAAATGATTGCAGAGGTTGTTGCTGCTCGCAAACTGGAAACTACCGGCCATGAGATAATAAAGACTATACACCCTCACCCTACCATGAGCGAAGCGATTATGGAAGCCGCCGCTGATGCTTATGGAGAGGTTATTCACCTATAAACAATTAGCCAATGAGTCAATTGGCTAATTAGCTAATTGACTCATTGTTCAATTTCCAAAAACCTTTATGAAGAAAATCTTATCTATTGATGGTGGAGGGATAAGAGGGATTATTCCAGGTATGATATTAGTTGCTTTAGAAGAAAAACTGAAGCGTAAAACAGCCGACCAACAAGTTGCCATCGTAGATTTTTTTGATTTTTTTGCTGGAACAAGCACAGGAGGAATTCTGACCTGCTTACTGTTGTGCCCCAATAAGGAAGATCCCAAACGACCTCGATTTACAGCCAAAGAAGCGCTTGATTTATATTTAAAGTACGGCCATGATATATTTAAGATGGGCTTTTTTAAGCGAATTGCATCTGGCCTGGGTTTAACAAGCGAACGGTACAATAGTACTACTTTGGAAAGCGTTCTGCAGAAGTATTTTGGAAACACGAAGTTGAGTGAGCTGATCAAACCTTGTATCATATCTGCTTATAATATAGAGCTCCGTAAAACACATTTTTTTAGACAACAAACTGCCATTGAACGAGGAGATGTACGCGATTTTTTCTTGAAAGATGTATGTAGAGCTACCTCTGCTGCTCCTACCTACTTTAGTGTTGCAGAAATATATTCAATTGCCGGCACTCGTTACCCCCTATTAGATGGAGGGGTGTTTGCAACCAATCCGGCGCTGAGTGGATTAGTGGAGGTTACAAGGGCTTTTAATCAGACGAAGATCAACGATATTCATATTTTTTCATTAGGAACGGGTAGATCCAGAAAGTCTTATAACCTTGAACATTTTAAAAAAAGTAGAGCAATATCGATGGTTCCGGCACTAATAGATATTATGATGAGTGGCGTGGCAGAAAGCAGTGATTTTTTTCTACACCAGCTGTTTAAATCGTCCAATAAAGAAAATGATTATCTTCGTATTGAGCCAGGTAGCCTAAACAGCATTCAGGAAAGCATGGATGCTGCCGATGAATCGAACATGAAAAGATTAATTGCACTGGGAGATCGAACCATCAGCGAGAACGATGCTATTCTGGAAAAAATTGCTGATTTTTTAATTGAAGAGAGAAAGAAGAATGGCTCGAGCAGTAAACCCTGGAGTTTTTTAAACCGCAGTTGGATATAATGCCGTTGCAATGTCTTTATCAAAAGACACAAAGCCTTTTATTAGGTGTTGAATGATGAATTTTTGACGTCCGTGTTTTGTTACTTACTACTTACGGCTTGATACTAATAACGATCAGCACTCGTAACTGATGACTCACAACTAATATAATCTTGCTACTAATAACTCACAACTCGTAACTGATAACTCACAACTAATTACAATAATGGCTTTAAATTACGTTTGGATTGCCTTTTTCTTAATTGCCTTTGTGGTAGCTTTGTTTAAGCTCGTTTTTCTGGGCGACCAACAAATTTTTCAAGCCATTGTAAATGGGACTTTTGATACTGCTAAAACGGGTGCAGAAATCTCAATAGGTTTGATAGGCTTAATGTCGTTCTGGCTTGGTATCATGAAGATCGGAGAGAAAGGTGGCATGATAAATATCTTTGCGCGCCTGGTTGGTCCGTTTTTTAACAAACTTTTTCCTGAAATACCTAAGAATCACCCTGCATTAGGATCTGTGTTGATGAATTTCTCTGCTAATATGTTGGGCCTGGATAATGCTGCTACTCCTGTCGGACTAAAGGCCATGAAAGAATTGCAAGAACTGAATCCAAATAAAGATGTAGCTAGCAATGCCCAAATTATGTTTTTGGTATTAAATGCCTCTAGCTTAACTCTGCTGCCAATAACCATTATGGCTTATCGAAAAGAGGCAGGCGCAGCTGACCCTTCTGATGTTTTTATTCCTATTTTGCTTGCTACTTTTTTTTCTACCTTGGTTGGATTAGTAGTTACCGCTATTTACCAGCGTATTAATCTGTTAAATAAAGTCATCTTAGCTTATATTGGTGGTTTAACCATCTTTATAGGCAGCCTTCTTTACTATTTTTCGACATTAACACAGGAAGAGATTAACGTTATCTCCCAAGTGGCGAGTAACGTGATACTGTTTACCGTTATTATCTCTTTTATTGCATTAGCCTTTTACCGCAAAGTAAATGTGTTTGAATCCTTCATTGAAGGTGCCAAAGAGGGCTTTGAGGTTGCAATAAAAATCATCCCTTATCTAGTAGGAATTTTAGTTGCAGTAGGTGTTTTTAGAGCTTCTGGAGCAATGGATTACTTGGTGCAGGGTGTTAGCGCCATCGTAAGTTGGATGGGATTTGATACCCGTTTTGTGGAAGCATTACCGGTGGCCTTTATGAAGCCTATGAGCGGAAGTGGAGCCAGAGGCTTAATGATCGATTTGATGCATGCAAAAGGCGCAGATGATTTCGCTTCGCGTGTTGCTTGTGTTATTCAGGGAAGTACTGAAACTACGTTTTATGTATTAGCTGTTTATTTTGGATCTGTTGCAATTAAGAAGACACGACACGCGCTGCCAGCGGCACTTTTAGCGGAACTTGCAGGTGTCATTGCTGCCATTATTATTGCTTATATCTTTTTTGCTTGAACGTAGTTGTGAATGATGATTTTAGCGAAAAGCAGAAAGCATAGAGCAGAAAGCGAGTTAAATAGTTGAGTAGTCGAATAGTTAAATAGTTGAGTGGTTGAATAGCGGTGAATAATTTAGGAAAACCCAACAACTAATAACTAACAACCAATAACGAATAACCAACAACAAATAACGAATAACGAATAACGAAATAACAATGTCCGAATTAAGTGTTACCGTTACTATAGGAAAAGAAAAGTATAAAACAGAAGTGAGTAATGGGCGGAATGTCCTTATAGCTGATGAACCTGAATCAATGGGTGGCACTGATCAGGGCTTAGGACCAAAAGAGCTTTTATTGTCGAGTTTAGGATCTTGTACAGCGATGACATTGAGGATGTATGCCGACAGAAAAGAGTGGGATCTTCAAGAGGTTATTATTGTGTTAAAGATGGAAGTAGTACCCAGTAGCCATCAACAGACCACCTATATTAAGAACCATATTAAATTAATCGGAAATCTGGATGATGATCAACGGAAACGTTTACTGCAAATAGCAGAGCTATGCCCCGTACATAAGATTCTTTCTAATCCAATAGTGGTAGACAGCAATTTGTTGCCATAAATAACAAATAAGGAGAATAGTCGAGTAGGTTAAATAGGTAATGTATTTTTATTGTTGAATCAATGGTAAGACCAATAAAAAAGTTGGAAAGGCGAATGTTTTATATTAGGTTTGCGACGCTAAACCTTTAATATATGGCTTATGACCGATATAGAAAAGAAAGAACAGTATTCCCCCTATGTTAGCCTTAATAGGGATGAATGGAAAGCGTTAAACGGCGTACTTAATTTTTCTTTATCTAATGAAGATATCGGGAAACTCCACGCGTGGAATGAACCGCTGAATTTAGAAGAAATACAAGAAGTTTACTTTCCTCTCTCCCATCTTCTGAATATCCACATAGACTATGCTAATAAGCTTTATGAAGCTGAAAGTAAATACCTGAACAGTGGGCGGAAGCGCTCGCCTTTCATTATAGGTATCGCTGGAAGTGTTGCGGCGGGAAAAAGTACCACTGCTAGGGTTTTGCAAAAAGTTTTGTCGTTATTACCTAATAAACCCAATGTTGCGTTAGTAACGACTGATGGTTTTCTATATCCAAATAGGATTTTGGAAGAACGTGGAATCATGAATAGAAAAGGATTTCCTGAAA
>DATMSZ010000345.1:0-48594 GCA_035565175.1 Pseudosphingobacterium sp. | reverse complement strand
TTTAACTATCTTTGCAAGCATCATTCAGGATTTTTTTATGTCTGACAAATTGGATAAAGTGGATGCACGCATCCTCAACCTTTTACAGCGCGATGCTTCGCTGGGCGTTAAAGAAATAGCAGCTGAAATTGGACTCAGCGTTTCGCCTACTTTTGAACGCATTAAACGTCTCCGTAGGGAGCACTATATAGAACGCTATGTGGTATTAGTAAATCGAGAAAAATTAGGCAAACACTTATTGGTAATCTGCACAGTCACTTTAAAACACCAATCCTTAGAAACGCTCAAAAATTTCGAAGAAGCAGCTTCCAAATTTAGTGAAGTATTAGAAATTATGTGTATTGCCGGTAATCACGATTATCTTTTAAAAATTGCTGTCAAGGATGTGGAAGATTACCATATTTTTGTGATGAAACATTTATCAGCAATTCCCAATGTTTCAAACGTGAGCAGCAACTTCGTGCTCAAGGAAATAAAAAAAGAAACCGCACTCGAGGTGAAGGTATGATTTGTTAATTTTTATAACAAGAAAGCACACTTATACTCTTTTTAGTAACAAAGTATACTAAACTTTCAAAATAAATCGTTAAATATACAATTGTTATCAAAAATAATCGTTTAATTTGGCGTTACTAAAACGTTTTTCTCTCTCAAGCCGTATTAAACTCTATAATAATGGCCTTTTCCTAACACCAATAAACCCTTTATGATAGCAGATACTAGGACATACTGAACAAAAAGGATTTTCCGTAAAATTTAGATTTAAGTATGGACAAAAAACTAACTATCAAGGCAATAACTACTGGTTTATTGCTTTATTCATCGACCTGTTTTATGCCTCATCAATTGATGGCTGAAAGTGGTAAAAAAATGTCTAATGATATCATTCCGATATCCAATGAACAACCCGGAAGCATAACCGGGGTAGTTAAAGATGCAAAAGGAGAAACCATTCCGGGAGTTACCGTAAGCATCAAAGGGAAATCTGGAGGTACACAGACAGATGGAAATGGAAAATTCAGCATCAATGCTGGCCCTAATGATATATTGGTGTTTTCTTCTATCGCGTATCAAGCGAAAGAGATACCTGTTGGTAGTCAAACAACACTGACCGTCACGTTAAGTGAAACGGCACAAGAACTAAGTCAGGTTGTTGTCACTGCTTTAGGCATTAGAAAGGACGAACGCAAGGTGGGTTACGCCGTAACAAAAGTGGGCGGTGAGGTATTGAATAAAGCGCGTGAAACAAACGTCGCCAATTCTTTAGGCGGTCGGGTAGCAGGATTAAGTGTTGGTGGAACCAGTGGCGGACCAGGTTCATCGGCTAGGTTAAATATACGGGGAGCTACTTCTTTTAGTGGCAGCACCACACCGCTTATTGTAATAAATGGCGTTCCTATGAATAACGCTACCAGAGGTACAGCTGGCGAATATGGGGGAGCAGATCAAGGGGATGGATTTAGTAATATCAACCCAGACGATATCGAAACGATGACTGTCTTAAAAGGTTCTACGGCTTCGGCACTTTATGGTGCGCGTGCAGCAAATGGCGTGATACAAATAACCACTAAAAGTGGAGTGAAAGACCGGATATCCATTGAATATAATACCAACTTACAGTTCGACAAGGCGGTCGATAATACCGACTGGCAATACGAATACGGTCAGGGGAGAAATGGAATTCGCCCAAGCGATGTATCTTCTGCAGTGCAATCAGGCTTATACAGCTGGGGTGAACGACTTGACGGCGCACCAACAATTGCTTACGATGGGAATGAGTACGCGTACAGCGCCGTTACAGATAATCCAAGTCGCTTTTATCGCACTGCACCAACATGGACAAACACGGTAGCTGTTTCCGGTGGTGGTGAGAAAGGGACCTACCGCTTATCGCTGTCGAATCTAGATAGTAAATCCATTTTACGCAACAGTGGCATGGATCGTAAAACCATAAACTTTAGCACACAGCAGCAGCTTACCAACAAGTTGAGCTTCAACCTGATGGCTAATTACGTCGATCAGCAAGATCAGAATAAACCCTATTTAAGTGATTCTCCGCTAAATGCGAACTACGGTTTAGCATTCTTGCCCACGAATACAGACCAAGCAATACTTGCTCCGGGATATAATGAAACCACCGGTGCAGAAAGTGTATGGAACGACAATGCTTTTGTAACCAATCCCTGGTTTGTGGTGAATCAATTCAAGAACGATTTATCCCGGAAACGCTTAATTAGTGCTATCTCGGCTAAATATGAATTTACCGACTACCTGTCGCTAATGGGACGTGTAGGATATGATTTATCAAGCGATCGCATCTTCTCTGTAACGCCTACCGGTACGGCTTATAGCAATAACGGACAGGGACAATTAAACTCGCTAGCACTGGCACGTCGTTCTGAATTGAATACAGACGCCTTGTTATCCTTCTCCAAAGCAGTAACTGATGATATCAGCATCGATGCAAGCGTAGGTGCCAACTATCGGAGAGCAACTTTTGAGAATTCGGGTACTTCCGGAAGTAGATTTATCGTACCTTACCTGTATACACCAACAAACCTGTTTACAAGAACACCTGTATACGAATATACAGATCTAGAAACACCATCGTACTATTACACGGCAGACTTTAGTTACAAAAACTTCCTTACGTTGAGTACAACGGGCCGATATGATACTTTCTCTACTTTACCAAGAGATGATAGAAGTATCTTTACACCTTCTGTTTCAGGAAGCTTCATCTTCTCCGAACTATTAGATGCTCCGAAGCTAACTTATGGAAAATTGCGCGTTTCGTATGCGCAAACCAGCGGTGAACCAGTAGATGCTTACTTAACCCAACAGTATTTCAATATAGGAAATGCAATCAATGGCTATGCTCGCGGAACTTTTAGCAATATTTTACCAAATTCCAACCTTAGACCTTATAGTTTAGAAGAATTTGAAGTTGGTACGGAGTTGAAATTCTTCAACAATCGTTTTGGCATCGACGCAACCTACTTCCAACGGAAAACAGATGGAGAAATCGTGAAAGCGCAAACTTCTGTTGCTTCAGGGTATGAGTATCGCTATGTAAACCTTGGATCTACGCAAAATAAGGGAATAGAAGTAATGCTTTCGGGAACCCCTATTAAAAAGGACAATTTCTCCTGGAATACCTCTTTCAACTTCACTTACATCCAAAATAAGGTATTAAGTATTGATGGCGAAGCCAACAATCCGTTGACAACTGGAAACTACCGTCCGTTAAATGCATTTGTATCGGTCGTGCAAAATTATTCGGTAGCACAGATCATGGCCTACGATTATAGATATGACGCTAATGGAAACGTTGTAATTGGATCAGACGGTGTACCTATGCGCGGTAATTTGACGCCGATGGGATCGGGCTTACCTAAATTCTATGGCGGCTTAAGCAATGATTTTTCTTATAAGAACTTCAATTTATCCTTCCTCATTGATTACAAATTCGGAAACAAAATATTGAGTGCTACGGAGTACTATTCATATCAATATGGCTTAAACAAAGCCACTCTTCCGGGCCGTGAAACAGGAATCGTAGCGGAAGGTGTGTTGGAAGATGGCTCAGCAAATACACAAAATATCAGCGCGGAAGCCTATTATCAGGGATTAGCACAAAACGTGTCTAAAACATCTGTATTAGATGGAAGCTTCATCAAATTCAGACAGTTGACCTTCGGCTATAACTTTACCCCGAAAATATTAGGCGACAAATTATTTAGTGCCATCAATGTTTCAGTGGTTGCCCGCAACCTGTTCACCATTATGAAACATACCGACAACATAGACCCTGAAAACACCTTCTCTTCACTTGTTGGCTCAGCAGGCGTTGAAGGTGGCTCACTACCTTTCGCGAGAACGTATGGAGTAAATGTTAACTTCAAATTTAAATAACACCATGAGACTAAAATATTTATATATAGGTTTAATCGCTGTCACAGGACTATCTGCTTGCTCGAAGGATAGCTTAGATGAAACGAATACCGACCCAAAGGCAGCAACGGAAGAACAGATGGACCCTAACTTCCTCTTTACTGACGCGCAATTAACTTTTTCCAATACAGGTTATTCCCAACTTTTGTATCAAAGCACTGCAATGCAAGGACTTGCAAGTACCTTCGGTTACTATGGCAATGGCGATAAATATGTTAACACAAATGGTTCTGCGGGTTACCAGGCATTGATTTTTACCAATGGCTATACTGCCCTCAGTCGGCTAAACCAGGCAATAAAAATTAGCGAATCGAGAGCAGGTGATGAGTATACCAACTTAATTGCCAGTTCGAAAATTATGCGTGCACTTATCTTCCAACGACTTACGGATACATATGGAGACATTCCTTATAGCGAAGCACTTAGTGCGCAGGAAGGTAACGTTACTCCGGTATACGATAGGCAGCAAAGCATATACATGGATATGCTTACGCAGTTAGATTCTGCCGTAAATCAACTTAATGAGCAGACCACTCAGCTATCTGGCGATCTCTTTTATGGCGGTAATGTAGCACAATGGAGAAGATTTGGCTACTCCTTAATGCTTCGCGTAGCGATGCGCCTAACTAAGATCGACCCAGCTACGGCCCAGGAATGGGCAGAACGCGCCGCCGCCGGTGGTACCTTCGCAAACGCTGCGGATAATGCAATTGTTTATACTGATCCTTCCAGCGGTGAAACTAACAATGCAACTACCAATGCGCTGAAAACTGCCGACGACTTCCGGGAAGTTCGCTGGAGTCAAACACTTATCAATTACCTGCGCAGAACATCCGACCCACGGCTAAGCGTAATAGGTGAAATTCCTTTGGAAGGACTTGCAAACAATCAGAATCAGACACTTACCGGAAATACAGATTCGACCGTACAATTGGGTTTACCTAATGGCTTTGATCTGGGTGGAGGTGCCACCGATATCCGTCGTTCTGCTGGCTATCCAGGAGGAACTGGATCGGGTAGCAACACCGCTCCTTTGGGGCTTTATTCACGGCCACGCGTCAATGTATACATGAAAGATGACGGGGCAAACTTCATTTTGAGTTACGCAGAGACAGAATTCCTTTTAGCAGAAGCGGCGGTTAGGGGATGGAATGTTAATGGTGATGCTGCTACGCATTATGCCAATGGTTTAACGGGTGCATTGGAAGCCATGGCACAGCTGGATGCCAGTGCAGCAATTTCAAGTAGCACGATTGCCAGCTATGTGAATGCACATCCATTGGATAATGCAAACGCGCTGCAAATGATCAATGAGCAGTATTGGCTAACGGATGTAACCACCTTCAACTTCATTGAATCCTGGTTGAACTGGAAAAGATCTGGGTTCCCTACATTAACGCCCGTAGTTTATCCAGGAAATGTTACCAGTGGGCGAATCCCTCGACGCATGATTTATCCAACTACAGAAACAACACTCAATCCAAACAATTACCAAGCTGCCGTTGCAAATTTGAGCGGTGGCGATTTGCTGACATCACGCGTGTGGTGGGATGCAAACTAATAAAGTTTATTAATGGAAAGATGCCGAGTGGCATCTTTCCATTAATCCTCAACAGGCGTAATATATGGCCACAGCTTCACAAATAACTTTTCAGAAGCTTTGTCTTGAAAATAATTTTCCAACGCATTTTCTCCACGTTGACTTATTATATTCTCTACATCGGCATTCGGATTACTTTGCTCAATCGTTTCCAATACTTCTACCAATCTTTCGCTAAGAAAAGTAGTGGGATGTGCGTTATTTTTTAAATCAATAAAATCTTTATAGGGCGCTAGGTTAATGTTTGTAATAGACATCAGGACTTTTGCTACATTATCCAACTTAGGTCCCATAATTTGCTCTAGATTTACTTCCCCCGAATCGATACATCTGCAATCTATGGAAGAAATAAGAATAGTCAATTCCAAAAAAGCTTCTGGGTTGCTTTCCCACTCTTGATGGTAAGACATTAACAGCCTAATTAAATCAATTTCTCTAAGCATGATTCTTCGGTTTATTGGTTCAACGCTAATTCAAACTTACTAATCTCAGCCGAAGAATGCAAACTAAAATCTATTCATATTGAACATTTTACGTGAAAAATCAGCACTAATGCGCAATAACAAAATTGCCAAAAAAAACCACTGCATCTGATTTATAGTCAAACGGAGCGCTTAAATAAAAGTATTTTATTGCATCTTTATTGAACATACGTGTGTCTAACAATTTAGATTTATTTATATAAACTCGCATATTTCCTCCTTCAACGGCAATGGCCACGTGAAGCTTCCCATTTGAAAAATTATTTTTACACTGATATCAAACGCTCTATCAGGATTCAGTCGATATAAATTATTTTTTGTGGTATGAGATTTTCTCTTGGTCCCAACGAACGTACAAATTTTCCAATTCCTCTTTAAATCGATCAAAATTTTTATTTTCTTTAATAGTCCAACCCACCTCCGCATATGCTGCAAGCCGAGGAAAAGTCATCTTATACATTGATTCAATAGTAGGAATCCATTCGCCCCACATCTGGCAACCTAATCCCAATATCTTGTCATGATATTTAACATCCAACCCTGCTGGAATAGGATCAAAATCATAAGCTTTTTTCAATGGAATGGAATTATAGTCATAATCCAAATAGGTAAATACATGATAAGAATTCACGACATTATAGCCTTTACTAACAGCATCTTTTACCATATCCAGCTCTCCTTTCCAAAACTGCACAATGGTTGAAGAAGCAAGATTACCCGTTACTGGCGCTGCATCTTTATTAAACTCGTGAAGCTGTGCGCCCATGATATCGTTCCAACCCATCATCCGCTTTTGCTTTTTCTCCAAATAGTTGGAAATATCATTCGTAAAGGCAATTTGCAAATCTGCCGGAGAGGGTAGCTTATGTTCTTTCATATAGGCTTGTACCTTTTCGTTCTGTAACCACTGCTCGTATTTCACCTCATCTCCCCCAATGTGCACTACATCAGAAGGGAATAACTGAATAACTTCATTTAAAACATCTTGTAAAAAACTAATCACTTTTGGATCCGTCACGTCAAACACATCGTATTTAACACCAAAACTGGTGGGCACTTTAATTGGCTGCTTTGTGACACCTAACCATGGATATGCGGCAATGGCAGCGCTGGAGTGCCCAGGCATCTCGATTTCCGGCACTACCTTTATGTGTCTTTCTGTAGCATAGGATATGATCTCCCTAACATCATCTTTTGTATAGTAGCCTTCATGGGGTTTCCCGTCATACACCTTACTTTCCCAATTTCCGATTTGCGTAGAATCACGTTTACCGCCAATAGCGGTAAGCGCTGGATACTTCTCTATCGCCAACCGCCATCCTTGATCTTCCGTAAGATGCCAATGAAAAACATTCATTTTTAAAAGAGCCATTTCATCTAACAGTTGCTTCACGGTTTCTTTACCTTTAAAATACCGCCCCTCATCCAGCATATAACTCCTCCAGGAAAACCTAGGGTTATCTTCGATGTCTACGGATTTCACTTGCCAAACGCCGCTCTTTTTAGTTAATAATTGTCGCAAGGATTGTATTCCATAAAAAACACCTGTTCTACTTGCCGCTTCTATCTTTATGCCATCACCCTCAACTGTTAATGTATAGCCTTCTTCGCCCCAACGATCCTTTAGTGCGCTGTTCACCGTTAAAGTCAACCCTTTTATTTTAGCAGATGTAACGGAAACGACCTTTAACCCAAATTCTTTCTCGAAGAGCTTAGACAGATAACTCACTTCGGACATATTGGCTTCGTTTGCATAAACATGAATTTCCTTACCAAATGAAAAAACACCTTCTTTTTCTATTATGTGCAAAGGCTGCGGAATAATACCCTTTGAAAAAGATGTTGCTGCAAACAACAATAATAGCATGCTTATTAATAGCGAGTTTTTCTTATTCATCTGTAAATAATTAGTTCGTTCATCTTTTACTTTTTAAGGCACTCATGAACCGCAAAGCGGTTTTTAATCCATCGGTCAGATGGAGCTTACCATGTTTAAATTTACATTTCCCTGTGGATGAATCCGCCAGCTGGCGGATAAACATGGATGGTTCATACTTGTAGGTTTTCTAAGAAGCCTAGTTTTTCTTCTATTCTAACAATTATAAGAACCTAACTTCATAAAAGCAAAGCATTTAGTAACGCAATCGGTTGCCCAAAATCTACCCGCCTTTGTAGCCAAACAAGATTCAATAAGAAAGGCCTTTTCAATCTATCCGATTGAAAAGGCCTTTGGTTCACCAAACGAGAAGAACGTTATGCTTATTTAACAGTATAGGGTACTGTAAACATATTGCTCACTCTACCACCGGGTGTCACAATAATATAATTCAAGACAGTTGGCTTTTCTCGCTTCCCAGTCCAAGGAAGATCTATCGGTCCAGTGTATAAATTACCTGTTTGGTCTGCTTTATGATTGTCGACCGTAAAATAAATCGTGCTATTTGCAACGAAGGGAGTGATTTCTATCGTCCTTCTTCCATTTGATGGATTTGTGCCAAAAGTTATTTTTGCCTCCGGAATACGATAAAAAACGTCCAATTGCTCAAGTTCTTGTAACCTTAGAGGTAAACGCGCTGTCGCAAATTCATCGTAATTTTGCTTATCCTTGTTTGTCCATGCAATCTCAGCTAATGCTAAAATTCTCGGAAAAAGCATATACTCCAATTTATTGTTTGTGCCAACGTACTCCGTCCACATATTGGCCTGAACACCAAGTACATGTTGCTGTTCTGACGCTGTTAAAGATTCAGGGCGGGGATGGTAACTATAAACACGCTCTAGCGGAAGAAAGCCTCCAATGGCTGTTGGTTCATTAGCAATATCTTTCGACTGATAATGATCAATATATAAATGACTATTCGGTGTCATGATCACATCATGTCCCATCTTAGCAGCCGCAATACCACCCTCTTCTCCTCGCCAGCTCATGACGGTTGCGTTTGGCGCAAGTCCCCCTTCCAAAATTTCATCCCATCCGATTATACGTCTGCCGTGCTGGTTTAGGAACTTTTCGATTCTTGTTATGAAATAGCTTTGTAAACCATGCTCATCTTTCAGCTTGTTCTTTTTTATCAGCTTTTGCGCCAATTCAGATTCTTTCCAGTGGTCTTTTGGCGCTTCGTCTCCACCAATGTGAATATATTCGCTTGGAAAAATATCCATCACTTCGGTTAACACATCTTCCAAAAATCTAAAAGTTTCTTCTTTAGGTGCAAAAATACTTGGATGCACCCCCCAATATCCCGGTACCCGATAGCTTGTATCTTTTACGCCAAATTCCGGATAAGCCGCTAATACCGCTGTACTGTGACCAGGCAGCTCTATCTCAGGAATAACAGTGATTTTTCGATCAGCGGCATATTTCACCAAATCACGTGCCTCATCTTGTGTATAATACCCCCCGTGCTTTTGCCCATCATACACAAAAGGCTTAAAATCACCATATTGACCAATAATACTCGAATCCCGCCAAGCAGAAACTTGGGTAAGCTTTGGATATTTTTTAATCTCTAAGCGCCAGCCTTGGTCTTCCGTTAAATGCCAGTGCAATTTATTAAACTTAAAATACGCCATCAGGTCTACTATCTTCTTCATCTCGTCTAAAGAAAAGAAATGCCGACCAACATCAACCATCACGCCTCTATAGGCAAATTCCGGTTTATCGCTAATGTTAACGACTGGTATCAAAAAGCCACCGTTGCTTCGTTGAATTAATTGCAACAGTGATTGTAAGGCATAGAAGCTACCGCTTTTCCCGCCCTTCAGGGTAATACTTTTTTCTGAGACTGTTAGACTATACGCCTCGCTTGTAGTATCGTTTCCTTCGTTCTCAATCAAAATATATTTGCCTGTTGCTACATCGGTAATTGGCAACCTTAGTTGGTAGCGATTCCATAAAAAATCATTAAATAATGCTAAGTTTTTTCTGGCAGCGTCGTCTTTTGCCACTAACTTCGTTTGATTATCTAATTGAAAAAAGCCAGTACCCACCTGGATAGATTGAGGCTTTGGAATAAGTGCATATATGTTTTCTTGCGCACTTGCACCACTTACGCAAAAAAAGGTAAGCAGCATGACGATTAATTGTCTATACATTATTTATTTGTTGTTGGTTACGTTTATTTACGAGTTGCCGGCGCGAGATATGAGTGCCGATTCGATTTATTCATAGACTTCAAATTCAGCGATACTTAATTGCCCATTCCCTATTGACTGTTTAGCGATAAGTTTAATAAATTTTGCAGTTGCTTTCGCTTTTAAAGGTACGTACTGCAAAATTGGATTGGCTTTTATATTTGAAAACTCACCTTCTGCTATCTTATGCCAGCTTGTTCCATCATTACTTGCGAAATACTCATATTTCTCAATAATACCGTCAAACTTTCCATCCTGGCGTGGAAGGTAACCTAGCGCCGAAAACTGTTGTACTGAACCTAAATCAATCACGACAGCACCCTCTTCAGTTGCTAGCCAAAAGGTTTGCTTATCATCATCTATCGCCTTTCTCGCATCTGCATTTTTAATAGACCATGTGGTTTTTGCCAATCCCTTACGCTCATTTGTTTCTACATTTCGCAATGTCTTAGGTTCGGCAAAAAGTCCTACGTCACTTAAGGCAATGCTTACAGGTGCAAATACCTTTAAGCGCAGTTTGGATGTTTTTACAAAATTGTCCATTCGAATAATACGATTGGCCCCAATACTTGTTGCTCTTGCAAGGTTTACCCATTCCCCATCTTTCCATTCATCTACTACAACGCTATCAATGCGTTGCCCTAATTTAATGTTTTCACGTAAGCGAATAATGTTAAATTCGGTATTACCTGGAAGTGTAATAAGAAGTTCCGCCTGATTCGAAGCATCGTCGGTGCCCCAATAGCTATAACGATCCGCATCTACTAGGTTTGCTGTCCCATATCTTTTATTATTATTATTTCGAATATTAGACGCTTGAAAAGTGGCTCCTTTTATTAAGTTTTTTCCAAAAATATGACGCAATAAATCACCAAACTCTTTAAGTACTTGCACGTCGTTTTGATGAAGTAAACCTTCTTTGTTGGGAGACAATCCTAAATCGAATGCTCCACCTCTACCAACACTCTTACAATACAAATCAAACAGCATAGCTGGCGTTTTCACTTGATCATCCTGTGAGGCATGGTAAAACCATCCCGGTCTCAAGGGCACGTCACATTCAGTAGGTATCCACTGCTCTCCGTTTCTAGTGCCACTGCCAAGGTTAGCATCATCCAAATAACCAGGCATAGCTGGTTTACCTTCTTTTCCTACCAAAGTAATGGTAGACCAGCTGGTCTCAGGTGCTACCCCTTTTTCGTTGCCAACCCAACGCACATCCAAACCTATATCGCTAAAGATATTGGCATTTGGTTGCATAGATCGTGTAATAGCCCAAGTATTTTTCCAGTCGTAGTAAGTTGATTGGTCTACTTTTCTCTTTTCTTTCTTTCCTCCGTAATACCCGTCGCCACCATTTGCTCCATCATGCCAACTCATAAAGAGTGTACCGTAATTACTATAAAGTTCTTTTAACTGATTGCGGTATATCTCCACATATGCGGCTGTTCCATAGGCTGGGTTATTTCTATCCCAAGGAGAACAATATACGCCAAACTGTAGCCCCGCTTTGTTTGCTGCTTGCTGAAACTCCTTTACCATATCTCCTTTTCCATTGCGCCAAGGACTCTCACTAATATTATATGCTGCCGTCTTTGTTGGCCACAAAGCAAAACCATCATGATGTTTCGCTACCGAGATTATCCCTTTAAAACCACCAGCTTTGGCTGCTTCGACAATCTGACTTGCATTAAATTTTGTTGGATTAAAAACGGCTGGATCGGCATCGCCGTATCCCCACTCTTTATCTTGAAACGTAGTTGGCGTAAAATGGATAAGGCAATACATTTCTGTTTCATGCCAGGCCAACTGATGTTTGCCAGGCAAAGCACCATAAGGTTTAGGCGCATCATCGAAGTCCTGCGCAATAACGCTGCTCGTCAATAAAGAGGCAGCAAGTCCTAAGAGAAGATTTTTTTTGACATACATAGCTTACAAACATAAACTTACCCCAAATTTAATCATTCAGGATTATTAGCCTAATGTTCAGCTATATTAGCTATATGTTAGTTGTTCGTTGCTGGTTATTAGTTGTTAGTTATTAGTTGTTGGTTATTAGTTGTTGGTTATTAGTTGTTGGTTATTAGTTGCAAGACATCAATATCAAGTAGCAAGACGTTATCGTTATCAATTACGAGTTGTGAGCATTAAGTTATTGGCTATGAGCATCAAGCAGCCTAAAAATCACTGTATTACTCAACGAACTACTTAACTTAATATTAAGACATCAGGAGCAAGGTATCGGGGAAGCCATGATCTAGTTAGAAGCCCACTATTCAGCCGAGCAGCTAGTACTTCAAAGATTTATTCGGATATCTAACTTATTTAGATAAGTTTCCTTTTGAACCCGTGAATATCAATAACTGGTATACATGGAAATTTAATTTGTTTGAGTATATTAAAATGGGTATCATGCGTAACAATCAAATCAGCATTTGCGGCAAAAGCACAATCTACAAAACTTATTATCATCCTCATCGGCAGCAATTAAATGCAGATTATAATAGATTGCAATAAAGATAGTATTAGGTAATTCTGTAATGGATCGTATGACGTTTGAAGCCACCGTAGCGCTCCAATGTTCACTTATTTTTTCTTCGTATTCTAAGATAATTTCCTGCGTGAGTGCAAGCGTAAATTTATCATCTAATAGAGCCTTGTATAACCAATGAAATTTTGATCGGCTGGAAATAGCAACCAAAAGACATTGGTATCTATTACGACCTTTAGCTTTTTATCAACCTTCATTCAATAATCGTTCCATATCACTATCTGACAAGCCCTTTTTGTCCCATATATCATCCGCCTCCTTTATCGCCTTTTTTGCATAAAAAACAGACAGCAGTTTCTTTAATTCCAGCAATTCCTTATCAGATAAATCAGTACTAAATAATCTCATTAATTCTATTTGAGCATTATTTAATAGATATTTCAAATTATTCATAGCTCTATTCCCATAAATGATATACAAATATATTTAAAAGTAGACTGATACACAAAAACTCAATATACTGTAAGCCTCCTTCACGAGATCATCAAATAAATCCCCAAACTGCGAGGGCCATGAGCACCCAATACCAATGATTGTTCGATATCGGCGGTTTTTGAAGGTCCGGCGATAAAAGCGCCATAGTCACCTTGGCCTAAACCCATCCGTTCATAGGCCTGATGCATATTACTTACGATCGCTTTCTTGTCTACAAGAAGAATGAGATGTTGACAAATAAAGGGAAGTACACGTATAATTGTTTCAGGTACCCAGAGAGCGCTGTTCTCGGCCACACCAAAACTAGCTTCCATGATGGCCACGTCTACATCTTGAAAAGTATGTGGGTCTACGTCTGAAGAGCTTGCTTGTTCGGCGAAATTTTCAAAGCCTATCAATGTAGAGACTACCCTTGACTTTCCACTAACCTGCCATCTCTTTTGTAGTTCGGGCAGGTATACTTCCTTTAGATGATCTTCGATCGCCTGTAGACTATTCACTTCTACCACACTACTTCCCACCGCTTGCGCTACTTCTGTAAACTTAACAACAGGATCGTCATATACCGTAGGAGACGCTAGCTCAGGGGGTAAGGGAACGACCTCAGGTTGCCCTAACTTAACAGCTTGAAGTATTTTTTCTCTACTATTCATATTGTTTTTTTTAGTAGCAAAACATAAGTCGTAACACATTCTGCGTGATAAAGATATTCATCACTTATCTGCTTATGCTTTGCACTTAAATTCATCGTTCATCACTATTCTTAAATCTTTTTATCCTTCTCCCTATTAGCATACCATTCGCTAAATGACTCTTTCGGAGGGGCAGGCATCTCACGTCCCTTATACCAAGGATTTAAACTATTGCTAACGGTAAAGGGCGCATATTTTAATGTGAACCTGCCTAATTTACCAGCCAATTTGAACTTTGTGGGAGAAGACAGCGTTGCCGCCATCAGTTTCATTGCTACCGTTTTCTTTTTGTCGGTATAACCTGCTTTTACCAATTCCTGCCGCCATTTATACAATTGATCATGTATATCTATTTTTACGGGGCACACATTACTACAGGATCCGCATAATGTAGAAGCAAAAGGCAAATCGGCGAACTCTTTCATATCTAGATTAGGCGCTAATATGGACCCTATCGGTCCGCTTACCGCATTGTGGTAACTATGCCCTCCGCTTCTCCTGTAAACTGGACAGGTATTCATGCAGGCTCCGCAACGGATACATTTTAACGAATTGCGAAAACTAGCTCTCCCCAATTGCCTGCTTCTGCCATTGTCGACTAGTATGACATGCATTTCTTGGCCTTTGCGAGGCCTTTTAAAATGGCTTGAATAAGTGGTTATCGGCTGCCCGGTAGCGCTCCTGGTAAGCAAGCGCAAAAAAACACCCAAATGTGCTCTTTTGGGAATAATCTTTTCTATACCCATGCTTGCTATATGGATATCCGAAAGATGTGCTCCCATGTCGGCATTACCTTCATTGGTACAGACCACCATCTCCCCTGTTTCCGCTATTGCAAAATTTACACCCGTCAGTGCAGCTCTTCTCGTGATAAATACATCTCGGAGATGTTGACGTGCCGTTTCGGTTAAAATTTGAGGGTCTGAAACCCCTGCTTCCGTCCCTAAATGTTCATGAAAAATATCCCCTATTTCTTCCTTCTTTTTATGAATACATGGCAAGACGATATGACTGGGCATTTCTTTCGCTAGTTGGACAATCCGCTCGCCTAAATCAGAGTCGATTACTTCAATTCCCTCATTTGCTAAATAATCATTCAAATGGCACTCTTCCGTTAACATGGATTTGCTTTTCACCATGCGATCAATGCCGTGCTTTTTCAACAAATTGAACACAATGCTATTATGTTCCTCCGCGTCTGCAGCCCAATGTACCACAACGCCATTTGCAGCAGCCTGTTTTTCGAAATTTTCCAGATATTCCGACAAATTGGAAAGAACATGGTTCTTTATTTGGGAGGCCGTGTCTCTTAATGCTTCCCACTCTACAAGGCCATGTGTTAAACGATCTCTTTTTGTTCTAACAAACCAAAGGGTCTCATCATGCCAATCCACGCGTGCCTCATCAGCGTTAAAGCCGTCCGCCAATTCAGGGTGTTTTTTTTCTGTTGCTTGCATTACTAGTCAATTACGAGCTGCCAGTTATGCGTTAGGAGTTTTCTTTTAACTCGCAACACACAACTCGCAACCTATGTTATTTGCTATTTAATATCTCTGCGATATGTATCACCTTCGTGTTACTTTTGTTCCTACGTAGAATCCCTTCCATATGCATTAAACAAGACATGTCGGCCCCGGTAATATACTCCGCCCCATGTCTAAGGTGGTCAGCAACGCGGTCTTTTCCCATTTTTACAGATACCGCTTCCTCGGCAACGCAAAATGTTCCGCCAAACCCACAGCATTCATCTAACCGGTCTAACGCAATCAATTCAATATCCTTTACCATATTTAGGAGTTTCCCTGGCTTGGAAAATGCAGGAGCCGTCAATTCGCTCATTTGAGAAAGCTTTAAACCCCGCTGCCCGTGGCAGCTTTGGTGAACACCTACTTTATACGGAAAACGTGCGTCCAGCTCTTCTACCTTTAAAACATCTGTTAAAAACTCAGTAAGCTCAAAAACAGCGTGTCTTATTTTTTCTCCTTCAACAGGGTGTTTTTCCGAATGTAAATGTTCCTTTAAATGTAATACACAACTTCCAGAAGGTGATACGATATAGTCGTAACCGCTAAAATGTTTAACGAAATTCTCGTTACACCCCCCCGTAAGATGTTCATAGCCCGAATTTGCCATCGGCTGTCCGCAACAGGTTTGCCCTGCCGGATAATGCACCCTAACACCTAGCTTTTCCAAAAGTTCTAATGTAGCACGTGCCGCCCCAGGGTAAAATTGGTCTACATAACATGGTACAAATAATGCAACCTCCATGTGTGTTTGTTTATGTTTAGTTTAAAATAAGGAATAGAATCACAAAGTAAAGAACTTTATACATAGCTTCATTTTACAATCTTTACTATTTATTAAGCTATCTTTACTAAATATTCTTGTTACGTGCTTCTACTTAATTGTCGACTAAAATAAATCATTTACAATAAACAACTGTCATGGTCAGTCCCCCCTTTTAATTATTTAGCTTCCAACGAGATGCCAGCCCTTTGGTTTCGTAAAGGCTCGGAGACCTTGATGGGACAAGGTAGCGCCGATACCAGAATGCTTTCTCCCACTCCAAGGTAAGGCGGCACTCACCCGGTCGCAGCAGTTCCAGTATCCGGACCCTACATTTAATTCTTTGAGTATCGCTATTGCCCGTTCCTGCTTATCTGAATACACACCAGCCGTAAGTCCGTAAACGGTATCCTGCATGAAGGCCAATGCTTGTTGGTCATTTTCCACACGCATAATACCGATTACCGGACCGAAACTCTCATCCCGCATAAGTATCATATCATGTTTAACGTCCGTTAATATGGTAGGTTCAAAATAAAAACCAGGTCCCTCCATTGCTTTTCCGCCAAGAAGAAGTGTTGCCCCTTTTTCTAACGCATCTTGTATTTGTTCTTGTAATACGCGTATATGCGCTCCACGGGTAACTGGTCCAAAATACACCCCCTCCTCCATAGGATTTCCGATCTTCCAGCTTTTAACTTGGTTAACAAAGGCCTCCAAATAGGCATCATATACTTTTTCATGTACATAAATTCGTTCCACAGAACAGCAACTTTGTCCATTATTATAGAATGCACCATCGGCAGTAGCTTCCGCTACAGTCTTTATGTCAACAATGTCATCCGTAATGTAAATGGCATCTTTACCCCCCAGCTCCAGCTGACAGGGAACCATTTTAGGTGCCACTTGTTGATATATATACTTCCCTGTAGCATATGAACCTGTAAAAAAATAACCATTAAGCTCCATTGCTAACAAATGTTTCCCTACCTCTCCAGACCCAATAGCTATTTTAAAAGCATTTTCTGGAACACCTGCTTCGTTCAACAAACGATGAATCTGCAAACCGGTATTTATAGCAAATTCAGATGGCTTATAAAACACAGCATTGCCCGCTAATAAGGCTGGAACAAATACATTTACACCAACAAGATAAGGGTAATTCCAGGCCGAAATATTGGCGACAACACCTAAAGGTTCATAGCTAATCACCTCTTTAAACGAACCTTCTTCTCGCATAATCTCCTCTGAAAGATACTTTTTTGCATTGCCTGTTAACCAAGTAATGCGTGTTACAGCACCGTTGATTTCATTTTTAGCCTGCTGTAAAGGCTTACCGGTTTCTGCTGTTAAAACAGCCGCCAAAAGGTTAATATTTTCCTTTAATAGTGCTGCAAAACGTATTAAAACGGCAGTTCGTTCTTCCAACGTATTACTCGCCCAAAATACCTGACCATCTTTTAGTTCTTGATATTTTTCTTCTAAACTATCAAGATGATCGTCTACTATCGTTGCAATGATTTCTTCTGTTGCTGGATTTACTATTTTCATCAATATATAATTATTTGTTCATCGTTGGTCAATTCTCTAGAGGCATTCACGCTGCCTTCGGCGGTATGAGTGAAGTCTCTCTTTGGCATAAATGAGCTCGTTACACTCGGTTTGTTTTTATCGGTGATGAAGCTATCATGAGCAATATCCATTGCTATTTGTAGTCACTTGCTCATGATGGTTTCATTGTTATTCAGTATCAAGATGTAAGACAAAAGTAGCGAAACGTTATTGGTTATGAGTTGTGAGTTACGAGTTGTGAGATTAGTAAAATTAATTAGCTAATTCGGTAATTGGCTAATTACTCATTCGTATTTGCTTTTATAAGTATTCATGAGCTCGGTTAGCTAATAGTCATATTGCTTCCAAAAAAGCCTCTCTGACATTCTTCACAAAAGGATTGTTCATATCTTCCATTCTTTCCGGATGCCATTGTACCAGCATCAGAAATGATTCCTCTCGTTTATCCCGTCTTTCTAACGCTTCTACCACTCCATCTTTAGAAATGGCTGAAGCTACTAAGCCTTTGCCAATCTTATCTGCACTCTGATGATGTAAACTATTGATCACTCCCTCTGTACATCCAACAAAATCAAACAGTTGAGATTGTTCATTCACATAAACAGGGTGTTCGCTCAATGCTCCGTTCGGCAGTTTTGCATGGTTAAATTTACCCCATGAGGGCAAATCGGGAATTAACGTTCCCCCAAAGAAAACATTGATCAGCTGTAAGCCCCTACAGATTCCTAAAAGGGGTAGCTGTTTAGTTTGTACATATTGCATAAGCTCCAGTTCGAAGTCATCTCGCCGTTCATCAAAATCCACGGGCACGCAGTAAGGCAGGTAATCTAGCTGATTATAATGTTTAGGGTGTACATCTTCTCCCCCCGTAAACACCATCGCCTCACATTTTTTTACTTCTTCAAAATTATTAAGGCCATATCCTATGCGGATAATTGCTAGACTATGATCGTTTCCTTTAACCCAGTTAGCATATAACTCATACATCCTGCCATCGGTCATGCCGATTGTTCGTTTCCTTTGCATACAATTCGTTATTCGTTGTTGGTTATTCGTTATTAGTATCAAGACGATTTTAGTTGTGAGTTGCCAGTTGTGAGCGTTAAACCATTCGTTTTAATTTCTAAAATTACTGATCACTACTTAACGATTCAACAACTGAACGATTTAACTATTCAACCATTAAACTACTTAACTATTCGACTATTTAACAATTCAACTATTTAGCTACTCGACTATTTAACTATTCATCCATTTAACGATTCAAACAATTTAACTACTTAACTACTTAACTAGGCATCAAGACCTAAGTAGCAAAACTGATCGTCATCACATTGGCTAATTATTGCATTGGCTAATTATCACATTATTATAACGCTTCCTCATATAGTCTCTTAAAATCTGCTCTGCTTACAGGCTTTGGATTATTCGGATGTGCAAAATCAGCTATCGCTAGATCAGCCAATGTCTCGATATGGTCGTGTTTTACACCTATGTCACTGAGATGCCTAGGAATACCAATACGTTCGTTCAGATCAAATAGATACTTTACCACCGCATTACCGCTTTCTTCAGAAAGATGTAGGGCACGTGCCATACGAGCAAATTTTTCTTCGTTCCCTTCTATATTGAAGGCCATCCCATAGGGAATATTCACTGCATTTGCTAAGCCGTGATGTGTATCAAGGAGCGATGATAAGGGGTGAGCAAGCGAATGCACCACGCCGAGCCCTTTTTGAAAGGCAATTGCGCCCATCATAGAAGCCACCAACATATTGCTTCGTACCGTTTCATCAGGATTGAGCACGGCTTTTTCGAGCGACTGTGCAATGAGCCGCATTCCCTCAAGTGCAATACCGTCGCAAATAGGGTTTAGATTCTTCGCTAAAAAAGCTTCCATATTGTGGGTTAATGCATCCATTCCGGTAGCTGCCGTTATGTGAGCAGGTAGGTCCATCGTCAATAACGGATCTGCAAACACTACTTTGGCCATTAACTTCGGCGAAAAAAGGATACGCTTTTGATGCGTTTCGTCATCCGCAATAATAGCGCTTCTTCCTACCTCACTTCCCGTTCCCGAAGTTGTTGGAATGGTAATAAAAGGAGGCACTTCATTCGTCACATACACATCCCCTCCTATTAAATCATCATACTTAAACAGATCTTCCCGATGGTTAATACGTAAAGTAATAGCTCTGGCAATATCCAACGCCGCTCCTCCCCCAATACCAACTATACAGTCCCGCCCGGTCTGATCCCAAACATCTGTACCTTTATAAACATCCGATTTTACCGGATTTTTATGTGTATCGGAAAAAATTTCGACTTGTACCCCTTTTGATGTAAGATCCTGTATAATATCTTGAAAAAAAGGCAACTGAACAATTAGCGAATCGCTTACGATCAAGGGCTTGCTCAAGTTATTGCTTTTCAAATAAGCTGGTAATTCTTTTATTGCACCACAACCAAAACGGATGGTGGTAGGAATATTAAATTGATGAATCATTGTTTTTTCTTTTTGTAACAGGTAGCAGGTATCAAGTATCAAGATTGATGCCCTCCTCTTTCCAGATAATTATGCTTTAGTACTATTGTCACGCTACCAAGTTAAGTAGTTAAATTGTTGAATCGTCAAGTAGTGATCACAGTAATTGCTCACAACTCGCAACCGGCAACTCGTAACTAAGATAGTCTCGCTGCTTCCTATTAAATTATTTCAAAATATCGTTTCAATTCCCAGTCGGTTACGGCCTTGGCAAATTGTTGCCATTCCCATTCGCGACTGGCACAAAAATGGTCAACAAAGTTATCACCAAAAAGCTCCTTCGCGATGTCCGACTGTCTCATTTGCTTGGTTGCCTCATACAGATTTACAGGTAGCGTTCCATTCGAGTAATCCCGATATCCATTACCTACTGTAGCAGGCTGATCTAATGCAAGTTTGTTTTTTATTCCGTAGAGCCCTGCTGCCAGACAAGCAGCAATAGCGAGGTAAGGGTTCGTATCCGACCCCACCACTCTTGTTTCTATCCTGGTCGATTGCTCGCCTGTTGGTAAAACCCGCAAGGCTACCGTTCTGTTATCCATACCCCACGTTAAGGTAGTGGGGGCCCAAGCGCCTTCTACCAGTCGCTTATAACTATTTACAGTGGGCGCAAACATAGGCAATATATGAGGTAGACAATACAATTGTCCGGCTATATATTGCCGCATGATCTCGCTCATTTTAGTTGGAGCGCGACTTTCAAAAAATAAATTCGTCTCCGAATTTTTGTCCCATAGGCTTTGATGCACATGCCCGCTGCAACCTGGCAGATCTGCACGCCACTTAGCCATAAATGAGGCGACTATACCATGTTTATAAGCGATTTCCTTTACCGCGGTCTTGAATAATATAGCCCTATCAGCGGCTTCTAATGCCTCTGCATAAACAATGGCTGCTTCATAAACTCCCGGCCCCGTTTCAGTATGTAAGCCTTCAAGTGGCACTTCAAACTTAGTCAATAAATCAAATAAATCACTAAAGAATGCATTCTTTAATGAGCTTCTTAATATCGAATAGCCAAACATACCGGGTGTTAATGGTTTTGGATCCTTATAATCTTTCTGCGCCAGCGTATCGGGCGTTTCTTCAAAGTTAAACCATTCAAATTCTTGTGAAAAATAAGGTGTATAACCTAAGAGATCGCACTCCTTAATGACTTTTTTTAATAGTTGCCGTGGACAAACATAAGCACCATTACCTTTAACATCTAAAAAATCTCCTAAAAAAAAGGGTACATCATTTTCCCAAGGTATTTTACGAAAGGTAGAAAGATCCAATTGAAGCGGCATATCCGGATAACCTGAATGCCAACCCGTAAATTTCACCTTATCGTATGCTAAATCATGCGCATCCCATCCAAATACGACATCACAAAAACCTAGTTCACCTTTTAATACTGACTTGAATTTATCAACAGAAATATATTTACCACGTAGTACGCCATCAATGTCAGAAGCCGCTAATTTCACTCTGCCTGAAGGATGTTGTGCTACATATTCTTTAATTTCCTCTACCGTTATTTTCATTTTTTAATCACTTTAAATACACCATAAGAAAATAAAATAATCATCAAGTAAATCATCCCAACCTCCCAATTATAAATAAACATCGACACCAGAGAAATGACACCTACGGTTAGTACGATAATTGGAAATAAGGGATAGAAGGGCACACGAAAAGGTCTATATAAACTAGGTTCTTTTTTTCGTAATCTTATTAAAGCCACCATTGCTATCACATATAATGTTAACGCTCCAAAAACCGACAAGGTGATGATTTCTCCTGTTTTCCCTGAAAGTAAAGCCAGTATTCCTATTGTCATATTACCCACAAGAGCATAAGCAGGCGTTTGAAATTTTTTCGAGATACTTCCCAAAAAAGCCGGCATATTATGCGCTTTTCCCATTTCATAAGTCGATCGTCCTGCCGCCAATATCAATCCATGGAAAGAAGCAACCAAACCAAATAAACCGACCGTTATAAGTAGATGATACAAAATATGATTATCGCCTGTGATCTGTGCCAATGCTAAAGGAAGAGGTGAATCGGACGTTTCACCACTTACACCATTGCGAAAAACAATCGCTTCCCACCCTGCAACACCAACAGATGAGGCAAAAACCAATACGCAAAGCATTGCCAAGGTAAAAATAGCCCATCCGAATCCCTTCTTAATATCTCTTTGCGGGTTTTTAGTCTCTTCTGCCACATTGGCAATCCCCTCTATTCCTAAAAAAAACCATATAGCAAATGGGATGGAGGCGAAAGCGCCCGACCAGCCATTTGGAAATGCATTATGTGCTAGATTCTTTGCAGTAAAATGTGGTGTGGCAATTCCGACAAACAGTAATAGCTCTCCTACAGCTAATATAGTAATGATTATTTCAAATGTTGCAGCGGCTTTTATTCCAATAATATTTAATCCAGTAAATAGAATATAGGCGATAATCGCCGTTTGAATAATAGGTGCTTCCGGAAAGAATGCATTAAAATAGGCGCCAATGGCAAAAGCAATGGCTGGAGGAGCAAACACGAATTCAACGGTTTGAGCGATCCCCGAAATAAAGGCGAGATCCTTTCCCAATACCCTCCCGGCATAGTCAAATACACCGCCAGCCTTGGGAATAGCACAAGCTAACTCTGTATAACTGAAGGTAAATGTGATGTACATGAGCATTACTACAAAAGTTGCTATTGCCATGCCCAATGTCCCTCCCTTTTCCAAACCCAGGTTCCATCCAAAATACATCCCAGAGATAACATAGCCAACTCCTAAAGCCCATAAGGCAAATGGTGTAAGGGTCTTTTTTAAGGTTGTAGTACTCATCCATTCATTCGGTTTAATGTTTAAACTGTTTTCCCCCACAGTTTTTATTGGTTTTGCCACCCTTTCGCTCAGCCTTTGTTCCTCGCATCGAATGATTGTTAAATATAATAGAAAATCACCAAGTTGTCGCCCAGTAGCGTAATAATATTATACATATCATTTTTCTTTTGATCTGGTCTCAGTAAGCGGTAAAAGATGTGTTTCATCAGCATTGGAATATTATACTTTTTAAATTTTCATCGTTTGACTTCGCTCTGCGATTCATAATATAAAAAATCGTTACTCCTTTTGACGTCGCATATTCCACTCGACTGAAGAAGAGTCTATAACAGTCCCATATCTTTATCTTTCAAGAAATACTTTAATATTACTTATCTTTGTGATATGGAAACAGTTGTTCATAACAAAACTAGTTTACTATCTCTTCTCAAGGCGAATAAGAAGAGAATACAATCTTACGGCGTTATAAAATTAAGCTTATTTGGCTCCTTTGTTTCCAACCATCCAAGCCCTGAAAGTGATGTAGATTTACTGGTAGAATTCGACCCAGCCAAGAAAACATACGACAATTTTATGGATTTGTCCTTCTTTCTAGAAGATTTATTAGGGCGGAGAGTTGAATTAATTACCCCTCAATCTTTAAATAAACACATAGGTCCTCACATAATTAAGCAGGCTGAGCATGTCCGTTTCTAATATTGAGTTATTAAATCATATCTTGGATGAGCTTTCTTTTATTAAAGATGCAACGGCACAAATAGACAAAGACCATTTTATAGAAGACCCTGTTTTAACTCGAGCAATTATAAGAAGTATAGAGATTATTGGCGAAGCAAGCAACAAGCTTCATCCAGATTTCAGACTACAATATCCTCACATAGAATGGAGAAAAATAATTAGCACAAGAAATAGGTTAATCCATGATTATTTTGGAGTAGATTACGATATCGTATGGACATTGTCATTAACAAGCTCCCCGACCTTCATATGTACGTAGAAGAAATCATTAATGAACTAACTGACAATTAATAACTAATACAAATCAACATAATCGATTGCGTAATCCATTTAAGCGGTCAGAAATATTAAAAACTTAAACAAATTTATGACTAAAATATTTTTTGGTATACTCTTATTTTTTATTGTAAGTACCAGTTGCAATTCGGGTAAAAACCAGCACAACAGCACGGATTCCGCGGAAAACCCATTTTTCAAAGAGAGCAATCTTCCTTATCAAACACCTGATTTTTCCAAGATCAAGATCACTGATTTTCGCCCCGCTTTTGAGGAGGGAATGAAAAATCACCTGGAAGAGATTGAACAAATCGCAACGAACAAAGAGGAAGTAACTTTCGAAAACACGTTGGTTGCCCTGGAGAAAAGCGGCGCATTGTTAACCCGTGTAAACAATGTATTCAATCTACTTACAGGAGCAAATACAAATGACACACTCCAACAAATTGAGGAAGAAATAGCGCCCAAGCTTGCTGCCCATGAAGATGCAATCGCTTTAAACGACAAACTGTTTAAGCGCATTGAAAGAATTTATGCTGATAAAAGTCAGCTTAAATTAGATGCAGAATCGAACCGACTAATAGATTATTATTACCAGAAGTTTGTGTTAAACGGCGCCAAATTATCTAAGAATGATAAGAGCAGTTTAAAAAAGCTTAATGAAGAAGAAGCTACGTTAAGTGCAAAATTTACCAACCAGCTCTTAGCTGCTTCAAAAGAAGCTGCCTTAAGCGTTCATGATAAAGCATCATTGGAAGGGCTTAGCGATGGAGATTTAGCCGCTGCCAATAAGGGCGACAAGTGGACGCTCTCTTTACAAAATACCACGCAACAACCCGCGCTTCAATCGTTGAAGAAGCGAGAAATACGTAAGGAGCTATTCGATAAAAGTTGGAACAGGGCAGAAATGGGCGATAAAAACGATACCCGAAATGCATTAGCTCGTATTGCTGAAATAAGAGCAAAGAAGGCACAGCTTATGGGTTTTGATAGTTATGCTGCTTGGAAACTACAAAATCAAATGGCAAAAACACCTGCTGTTGTGGAAAAATTTTTATCCGATTTAGTACCCGCAGCAACGGCCAAAGCAAAAAAAGAAGCGATGGATATACAGGCTGTGATAGATCAGGATAAGGAAGGTTTTCAATTAGCTGCCTGGGATTGGGATTATTATGCAGAGAAGGTAAGAAAAGCAAAATTTGATTTAGATGAACAACAGATTAAACCTTATTTTGAGCTTAACAAAGTACTCGAAGACGGTGTATTTTATGCCGCTAAATTGCTTTATGGTATTACTTTTAAAGAGAGGCATGATTTACCTGTATATCAATCGGATGTACGCGTTTTTGAGGTATTCGAGGAAGATGGAACAAGTATAGGGCTCTTTTATGGAGATTATTTTAAAAGAGACAATAAGTCGGGTGGCGCGTGGATGAGTAATTTAGTAGATCAATCTAAATTGCTTGGCACAAAACCGGTAATTTATAACGTATGTAATTTCACCAAGCCCGCTGCAGGACAGGCTGCTCTTATCAGCTTTGATGATGTAACCACGATGTTTCATGAATTTGGACATGCGTTACATGGCCTTTTTGCTGACCAGCAATACCCGAGTCTTTCGGGAACCAGTGTAGCACGTGACTTTGTGGAGTTTCCTTCACAGTTTAATGAACACTGGGCACTTAACCCACAAGTTTTTAATCATTACGCTAAACACCATAAAACAGGCGAATCTATGCCACAGGCCCTGGTGGAGAAAATAAAAAAGGCAGGGACTTTCAACCAGGGCTATGCCCTTGTAGAACAACTCGCATCTGCAAGCGTAGATATGTCATGGCACATGAGAAAACCTGGCAATGAAATAAGTGAACATGCCGTAGACTCTTTTGAAAACAAGGTATTAGCCGAAAAGAAACTTAATTTGCCGCAGGTTCCTCCTAGATACCGCTCTAGCTACTTCCTTCATATCTGGAGTAATGGGTATGCCGCAGGCTATTATGCCTACTCTTGGACGGAAATGTTAGACCATGATGCTTTTTCATGGTTTGAAGAAAACGGGGGATTAACACGCAAAAACGGTCAACGTTTCCGTGATATGATTCTTTCCAAAGGTAATACAGAAGAGTATGGTAAATTATTTAAGGACTTCAGAGGACATGATCCGGATATCCAGCCAATGCTTAAAAACAGGGGTTTAAAATAAAAAATTAACCCTTCGAGCGTTATTTGCACGCTCGAAGGGTTTTTAACAAAGCCGTTCTCTATCTAAAACAACCGCTCATCTTCTTTTTGAGAGGTTAAATCAATAAGCTGTTTTATGTCCACCCTATCTAGTGTCTCCGCCATGAGTGCAAACCTGGTTTTCATTACAGGGTTCTTTTGACTTTCAAGCCACTTTTTTCTCAGCGCATCGGCTTCCTTGTTTTTGTTCAATTTTTTGTAAGCGGCAAGCTGAAGCAGTGTTGTAGCGGAAGCAGGATTCACCGTATTTTCGGCTATCCTTCGCAGTAACTTCTGATAGTTATCCTGATTTCCCATCTTTATATTTAGCTCGGCATCTACCCAATCTACAACCCTTTGATCTTTCATATCTTCATAAGGTTCACCGACACCTAAATTTATGGGCCACGCTCTTGCCTCTGCGATTTTTGTACGCGCTAATGCATACTTCTTATCGGCTAAGGCCTGTAGGGCTAATATTAGTTTTACTTCCTCGTAGTACTTATGACCGGCCGTTGCTCCTTCAAAAGGTAAAATGGTTAAGTGCTGTAATACGCTCTCCGCTTCCAGGTAGTCATGGCTTAATATCAGCGTACGTACATAATCCATACCCACAATATAATTAGCTGGATTTGTCTCATAATAGGGCTTCAGCACTTTCTGTGCCTGCTCATACATCCTTTTATTGGTGAAGGATCTTGCCAGCAATTGCCCATACCTCCATTCCTTATTATCTATTTTAACGGCCTGCTCTAGATCTTTCAGTTGTCTATCCTTGTATTGCTCTTCGGTCAGTCGAGCCCGCAATATGTAAAATGGTGCAAAATTGACCGCTTCAGTTACTTTGCTTAATAACTGAAATGCCTGTGTCTTATTATTTCTAAAAGATTGGATTAACGCTAATAGGTAGGGGGCGCGCCATGACGTATCTTCCTGAAGAGCCCAATTCAATACTTCGGCGCTTTCTTCCCTAAATGGGAAAATCTGTTGCATATCTGCCTTTTGTGCCAATTCCAGCCATTTGTGCTGCTCTTCAACTCGATCTTTATTAAGCCATGCGAGCCAATATAAGACTTCCACATTTTTTGGTGCCAAGGCTAACACCTCTTTAGCCGTTTGATACTGTTGAAGGTTTGCGTACCAAATTGCCAATTCAAGAAACGTCTGTACAGGCATTTCATTGCGTATCAAGGAAATGAAATGCTCCTTTCTACGATCGGTTTTCTCAACTAAATATTGCTCAAAACGTACGAAATGATTGAGTGGATCTAATTTTAAAATATCTTTTTCTACTGAATCTTTAAGTTCTGTTAACTTAAATAAGCGCGCACTGAGGTACCGTAATTGCAAGGCCTCTATATTGGCCTGATTATTTTTCAAGGCCCTTTGAGCATAGTCTAGGGATTTGAAGAAGTCAGCTTTACACATATAACTTTTACTTAAAGCTGTATATGCAGCACTTTGCATAGCAGGGTCAAGAGAGGCTACTTCAAAACCATCTAAGGCGTCATAGGTTTTTCCAAGCTTTGCGGAAGCAAGCCCATAGTAGTAATTGGCTTCGGCGTGATACGTATCAATACTTAATGCTTTTTGCGTATAAAAAAACGCGGAATCATATGCCATGTGAAACCACTGTAGCTTGGCCATTTCCACCAATGAGGGAACAAAATAGGCTTCCTTGCTTAACGATTGCCTTATTTTAGGTTCCGCATCTGAGTACTTTCTAAAACGCATCAGATCCCTCCCTTGTAAGTATAATCCATAGGCCGTAGCGGTATCCACATCGGGAGGCGTATCTAAAGGCCTACGCAAAGCATGCTCACTTTCGGCATCACTAAAATCTAAAATCGCACCGTGTAATTTCAATCTCGTTGGTATTTCATTAGGGGGCAATATCACTTCTTCATCTAGTATCTGACCAACGGCAAGCTTAATATGCTTAGACGCAATGACCTCCCCTCCTTCATTATAAAGAAACAAGCTATCATTTATGGAACAGTTAGGACTCAATTTTATCTCTACTTTATTAGCTTGCCGACTGATGGTAAATGTTCCCAGTAAGTTTGTGCCAACGGGTTTTCCGATGTTTTTATAAGGATACCAGTATTCGGTCCATACATCGCTTTGGTATGGAGCGAAACCCAGTTGTTTAAATGGAGTGAAGCTACTCTCAAAAACATTTTGATTAAAAAGTCGCCCACTTTGTATCTCCACATATTGCCCACTTTTGTCAGTCAATAACGTTTCCCAAATCCTCCCTTCGCCCGACTGTGCCCACAGGAAAATCTTTTTACCTAATTTATCCTCTCTATCCGCATAACGTACCATTCCATAATCACGGTCTCCCCAATAAGCACTAAAATAATTGCTGTGTGTACCCAATACATGATAGGATTTAGATCCTTCAAAATTGTTTTGCTGATAAAAAGACAGGTCGCGCCCCTTATTATCTATAGGCCAGGGATGGCTGTCACCATCGTGACCTATGTAATGATTGCCAGGATAAATAAACTGCAAATCTTCGCCCGCTGGAACACCTAAATTCATCCAGGTGTAATAAGGTTGTTCTATCGGATTTGTATTACTCCAAAAAGATCTGGTAGAAAAAAAAGCTTTATCTCTTTCTAGTTTAATTTCCAATACCCATCTTGTTCTTGTTAGTAAATCAAGCGTACTGATGAAGCAGCTAACGCTTCCGTCTTTATTTGTTCTCGTAAGGTAATCTACGGGCGTTGACGTGTTTGGTGTGTGCCCAATGACTCCATAGTTAGCTTCGATCCCTCCACTTGTCCATGGCCCTCGCATGGCTATATCCCTAAATTTCACAACACCATTATTATAGAGAAAATCTCTTTGTGCAATTTTATCGAAGGCTGTCCAGATTTTACCTCCTATCTCGGGCATAATCTGCACTTTAATGAAATCATTCTCCAACTCTACTACTTTCCAATCCCTTTGTACAGGTTTATCTGTAAATCCATCAAACCTATAATATGGATAGATTTTTTCTGTAGAAGGTATAGGATCCGGATCAGAGAACGGATAGGTAGTATAGGTTTTCGTTGCCTCTCTAATCGTTGCTGCCTGTTGCGCACCTAAAGTAAGGGGCAGCAAGCACACTAAAGTTATAAATGTAGGTTTGATCATGGAATATAATTTAATGGCCATTTACTGTATAATTAACAGGCACCCCTTGTTTTTAGCAACATGAATTGGTTCGTTAATTTTAACATGTTGAGCGGCTTGAAAACCATCTATAGCAGGCGCTTGAATGTTAGCTTTTGTTGGATCAATACCAAGTTTCTCCCAGTCGACTACTAAATCAACCTTTACATCTTCGTTGGCCCAGGAAGCTAGAGAGACCATCACTTTCCCTTCCTTTTTATAGATCGTTGCCAACACATCTTTACGGTTAGCTTTTATAGGATTATCTTTCACCCAATAGCCTATCATATTAGAGCCTTTTAATCCAAATTCGTCCCATACCTTCCAGAGCCCTTGAGGCCCGCTTTTTTGATAAGGCAGTCTATTTGTCATACCATAAACCATTCCTCTCCACGGGTTACCTCCATCTTGCAACATCTCTCCCATTAAACCGAAAGGAATACCACTTACCTCTGTTAGAAAAAAGTCTGGGTTATTATTTTCATAATCGAAATATTCGCCAAACCATAAACGGTTGATATATGGAAAATGCTCTAAGTAAAGATTTGCACTATTGTTAAATCCATCGCGTTCATTGTACTGATTGGCCGAATGCAGATCTATTAATCCAGGATGTCCGCCCTTTGTCATCACCCGCTTTATTCGTTTCATCGTTACTCGATCAAAGGCCACGTCATCTAAATAAATACCATCAATGCCAACATTATCCACTAGCCAGTTCATCCCTTCTACATAATAGTTATGCCAACGATTCATTCCACTATTAATAATTGCCGCATCTTTATAATAAGGCACAAACCACGCGGCGATATAATCTTCGTGAAGATGTTCCTGTAACCAAGAATACCCTTTACCGGGCCCTTTCGAAAATACCTCATAACCTAAACTCCTAAGTGGGTATAGTTCATATAACCGATTAGACACCTCTCTCACCGTATTATAAATTTTCACTTTTAGGCCAAGGTGATGGGCAGAGTCAATATAACTCTTCATCTCTTTGGTGGCTATGAAAGGATAGTTAATATAGGGATTCAGTGCGTTTCCATGATGAATGTTGATTACATTCGCGCCACTCTTTTTAACAGAATCAACTGGTTGATATGCATGAAAATAGCGATCATTCCATTGTGCATCGGTATTTAGCGGATGGAAAGGTGTGATTAACAGATTAAAATTATAATACAATGTATCCCCTTTTTTCATTGTTCTCGCACCACTGTAGCTATTTACCAGCATAGAAGAACCCTTCATCCCGATATCGATTCCTCCTTTATTTTCATTGCCCCATGAACTCGGTAATAGCAATGGTTTTTGCAGATAAAAATTGGTGTTTAGCGGCCGTGAATACTTTTCATCGCGCAAAGAAAACTGCATACCCGCATTGACATTACCAAGCCATGCACCATCTTGATTTTTCGTTGCGACATCCCATTTCCATGAAACTTTTTCAGGTCTGTACCCTCCCTTTAAGCCCAAACCCATTATATAAGTGGCCATATCTTGTTTGTACGGAATGTGCATGGCAATGTCTTGAAGCATGACGTCTTGCAAGGCAATAACTTTCACTGTATAACTTAAGAAGCCGTCGAACTCCAGGGATGCGTTCACCTCCATTTGCATTTCATTTGACGTATTTAAGCTCTGCCAGGCCACTGTACCGGCCCCTTTCTCTGAAAAAGAAAAGCCAGCAGTTTTAAAGTTAATGTCTTTCTTATCGCCTTGCTTTTGAAAATGAAAATGAATAGGCTCAAATAAAAGATCATTCGCCTTCTCTCCAATACCCGTCATTTCAGGTGTAAAAAAAGTTTGAATCTGCTTTGGAAAACCATTCATTGCCAGCACTACTTTCCTTCCGAGCAATGCGATCGAAGTGTCGCCGATGATCTGCAAAGGAAGATAGGGTTTAATCACTGTATTTTCTTGTGCTAAGGTCGAATTAAGCCAAGGCAGACGTGTCATCTTCCAAGGTTCATTGATTCCTCCCTTTAAAGCTATTGCTTGGGTTATGTTAAGTTGGATTTTTATTTCTTTTGCAGGTGCATTGGCTGCTTTGATTGTTAATGTGCCTTCATAAATTCCAGCTTTTGTTTTTTCCGGGATTTTCACACCACACCAAAAGGCCTGAATTCGTTCAATGGGCACATTTACCTGCATATTCATTTTATCTCCGGTATAGCTTACACCCTCTGTATTAAGGCAATCAAACGCATTTGCATCGATCACTGCGCCTGTGGCGTCCTTAAGTGAAGAACAGGAAATCCGCACATCTCTTAAATCGGATTTTATTGGCCATACGCCAATTTGGAAGGCATAATATTCTCCTCTTTTGGCTTCCCCGCTTACTTGGTTATTACGACGTCTTGGATCTATCCATCTTTTGGGAAGATGATTATTCATCCTAATAGGGAAAGACCTTTCTTCGGGAAAAGCGAGATACATTTCCTCACTATGTGTGTTGATAAGTCCTTTTGTCTCCTCTTGCGTAGCAATCACTTCCATCGGATCATTGCTATTGAAGCTGTCCGATGCCTCCAAGCGTAACACTTTCGCTTCGCTTTTTATCTTACCCGCTTTCTCAACTTCCCCATTTGACGATGATTGTCTTTTCAGATAGATTGCATCCGGGTAATACTTACTTCTTCCACCCAAGCGATAAGGCAAATAATAAACGTAATAAATCCCCGGTCCGGAAATTGCTTCAAAGAGAATAACACCTTCTTCCTTCCCAATGGAAACATAAGCTGACGGATCTATTCGTTGGTTCGTCAAGCTGTCTACCACAATCATCTGCTGCTCGGGCACCACATGTTGATTTCGCCAAGGGATGACTGCTTTAACCAATTTGTCCTTCCCATTTACCATTAATACCGCACGTTGGGTTCCTAATGAATCTGCGTCCCATAACGCTTGTTGTGGTGGATATGTATGCTGTGCACTAGCAGAGAACACACCTAATACACAGAAAATTACCAGCAAAAATTTTGTTTTAGTACACATGACAATATTATTCATTCGTCCTTATATATTTACTCCATAAACCCTTAGGAACATATTCTGCTCTGTAAGGAATGAAATATGCATTTAATTCCCATAACACTTTCCCTTCTGTATCGGTAAGGAGTACCCCTCCGGTTTTGGAACTAGTTTGTAGAATACGCTTATTTGGCAACAGATAGGCACTACCCATCCTTGCAGTGTATTGTTTCTTAGGAATAGGTGCATTAATTTTAGCGGTAGCGACCATGTTAACAGTATCAAGCCTAAAGGATAGCGCGCGCGAGCGCTTATGTACGGTGGAGGTATCTTTGGGAGAAAAGTCCCCATTATCAAACAACATCAGATCTCCATCTTGATTCACATGGGGCGCATGCTGAAAATAAAAATAACTGTTTTCGTCCATTTTGAAATCCCCTCCTTTTCCAAGTTTCCAGACAACCCTACCGCTCGTTGGATTTACCTTCCATATTTGATTTTCGATAGGTGAGGAAATTAAATAATTGCTATCGGTATCAAAGGAAATGGTATTAAAATGAAAGCGATCGTGTTTTAAACTATCCATTCGGGTATCTTTGGAAATATCCCATACATCCCAGGCTGACCACTTTTTGAGTACTTTGCCCGTAGTGTCCATCTCCATAATTGCATCGCCCCACAAAGTATCTTGAGCAGTACCTTTTCCCCTTAAGTCCCATAATTTAAAATCTCTCACTACGCCAACAATGTGATGAGCTTTATTCATACGGAGATCATGATGCATGATGATGCCCTTCTTTTCAAGATTTATTCTCCATAACACTTTGCCGGTTAAATCTATTTCCGCTAATTCGGTACCGCCTACGAATCCAGTTTTTCCGCTTCTCAAATAGTATCCTGCATTTCTTTTTACCTTGCTGTTCGTTTGTGGTTTATTAAATTCATCCTTACTGGCAGGAGCCAGCAGTGCTAATACAGTTCCTCTTGGCGTGAGCGATGCCACTCGTACACCGAGTTTATCATCCTGCCAATACCATCTAATGGCTCCTTTTCCATCCACCATCGCAATGTAACCAGGATATCCTCTGTAACAGAGCATCACTAATCCATTTCCCAATGCTTTCTCATCATGTGGATTATGTCCTTTAATCCAATCGTGTACCATCCAAGGAGATTGTTTCCTGGTTTGAAAAGTCATCACTTTTGATTTCACCTCAAAGGCGCGATCTAAAATGACCTGATAATGATACGTCGATGCTGCTTCCAGCAGTAACAGATGAATAGTATGCTCTTTTCGATCGCTGCTAATCGGTGTTTTTATGTGCTGGGATGATCCCTCTTTCCAATATTCAATATAAAGTTTTGCAGGTTTATTTAGTCTTACCTGAATATCTTCTTTGATAGCCGAATTATCCGGTGAGCTAAGCGATATACCGGAAATAGAAACAGCGCTGCTATAAAAATAGTAGCTACTGTATCCGATTATCACCACAATTATTATGAGAGCAATAAGTCTGATCTTGTTCATACAATCATTTCTAAGGCAAACGTTGTGTATTTGCTGCTGCCATTTCTGGATGTAAGCGTGCTTCGTCTAAGGGGTAAGGGAAAAACCTCATTTTTTCAGTAACAATAGGCTGTAGACCCCGCGCTTGCAAATAGGCATTACTTATTTCCTCATACTTACCAAGGCGTATTAAATCAGGTCTTCTCTTGTATTCAAATACTAACTCGAAGCCTCTCTCATCGACAATGGCCTGTATCATGGCCTCTTTAGAAACTGGCGCGGGAAAATCAGCACTCTCTCCATATTTCGGAGCTCCAGCTCTTCCTCTGATCTCATTTAAATAAGGTAATGCCTGCGCCGGGCCTCCGAGTGCATTTTCAATCTCCGCTTTACATAAAATAACATCCGCTATACGAAAAACCTGAATAGTCCGACCGTCTAAATAGGAATTGTTAACCATTTCATAAGAGTACTTTTTAGTGGCAACATTCTGTAATAATTTGACGGTATCTGCAGGCGGTTTTGTTTGCCCCTCTTCGGGCATCATGTAATAAAAACCATGTGTAGTGGAAGCATCTCTTTCAGCCCTTCCTTCATAGTTATAATAAAAGAATTGCTTTCTTGGGTCTCTATCAGAATACTTCCTCCAAAATTGTAACGATACGCCATAATATTGCCATCTATCCGGTACTTCTCTGTTATCTGAAGGCCCAAAGTGATTCGTTATTTCCCCACCGTTTAATGCCGGCTCATGAAGAACGCCAAATATCATTCCCATATCCATTTTGTTGTTATCTGACCACTCATTTTTGAAATCAGGATTAAGCCTATACACACCGCGGTCCCTCATTGCTAACACTTGATCAATATATATTTTGGCATTGGCATAGTCATGCGATCGCATATACATCTTACCTAATAACGTTAGCGCGGCACCTTTGGAAGCACGGCCAATTCCCAACTCTGCAGCCCATTTTTCTGGTAGATGATCAATGGCAAATTTACAATCTTCAGCAATCAAAGAATCCACTCGCTCAACAGATGCCAACGGCTCATTATAGCTTTCTGCAGGATTTTTTGTTTCAACGATCAAGGGAACGGGGCCCCAAGCATCGGTAAGATCACTATAAGATAAGGCCCTCAAAAATCTCGCTTGACCTAAAATTTGATTTTTCCGGTCATCGGTCATCGGTACATTGTTAATATTTGCAATTAACATATTCGCATTACTGATCACCTGATACATGTTTTGCCAATTGTATTTGAAATACCGGTTATTATCATCATAGGTAAAATTGCTCAGTTTAGTTGGGTCACCAGCAGCCGTTGAAAACCCCATATCTGTCGTATAATCTGTTGTCATAACCAAATAACCAGCGTAATAAAGATAAGCATCGCCGGGATAAGGGGATAAGCTGGCATAAATACCCGTCAAAGCTGCATCAATATCACTTTCTGTTGAATAGGCATTTTTGGTTGTCAAATCGCTATACAATTCCGGTTCCAATTTGGTGCAGGCACTAAAGGTTCCTCCCAGAGTTGATAGCACCAACATGCTTAAAGCAAGCTTTTTTATAGTTGTTTTAATCCGTGTCATTTGTAATTGAATTTAAGTTTTAGGCTGAGTTAAAAATTAGCATTTATCCCGAAAGTGAACACCCGCATACTTGGATAGGAGTTAAAGTCTAATCCCGCTCCCGCATTAGCTGTTTGTGCATTTCCACTATATTTTATGAGGGCATCATTTTCATAGGCCTTCGTATCCACCTCTGGATCCCAGCCTGAATAACCACTGATGGTGAATAAATTTTCTGCCATCACATACACTCTTAAAGAACTAATAGCTTTCGTTTTAAAAGGCACTGTATAACCTAAGGTCAAGTTCTTCAGCCTTAAGAAAGAAGCGTCTTCAATAAAATGGTCATTCACATAACCCCCATATTGCGAATAAAAGAAACCGTTTCGTGGCAAATTGGTATTTGTATTTTCTGGAGTCCAGCGGTTCAAAGCCTCCGCAGTACGTTTCCACTCCATATTCATACGCGTCATATTCAACAAATCATTGCCTAAGTTTCCATAAATAAAAACGGCAAGGTCGAAATTCTTATAAGAAAAAGTATTGGTAATACCATATGTTAATTTCGGATAAGCAGACCCTATTATCGTTCTATCAGCAGAGGTAATCAAACCATCCCCGTTGACATCCTGAAATTTAGGATCTCCGGCTTTCGCATTTGGTTGCGGGCCATAACTCTCTCCCTGCTGCAATACACCATTGTATTTATATCCAAATAAAGAACCGAGCGGTTCTCCCTCACGAATAATAGCATAAGCTTCTTCAGACACATTTCCTATCGGTTTAGAAGAGGTTAATAAAATTTCATTTTGCCCTCCCAAACTTAAGACCTTGTTACGGTTCAGGGCGATATTAACCTTTGTATCCCATTTAAATGGGCCGGTGAAATTTTTACTCGCCACCGCAAATTCCAATCCCTTATTTTCAACCGATCCGACATTACTTTGCCCAGTGGTATACCCTGTGTAGATAGGAAGATTTACCTTAATAAGTAAATCATTTGTTTTCTTATAATAAGCATCCATTGTAAAGGAGATTCGGTCGTTCAATACCGCAAGATCAAGCCCTGCATTGTACTGTGACGTAGTTTCCCATTTCAACTTACTGTTTTCGGGGGAGGTAGTGTTCAGGTAACTTCCACTTACATTATTTACTCCGTCAAAAGTGTAATTGGCGTTACTGATTAAACCGTAAGATGCATAATTACCGATTCGCTCATTACCTGTTTTACCGTAACCAAGACGGAATTTCAAATCAGAAAAGGTTGTTTGCCCCTTCATAAAAGGCTCATTGATCAATTTCCAAGCGAAGGATCCTGAGGGGAAGGTTCCCCAACGATTATCGGCACCAAATCTTGAGGAGCCATCATGCCGAACTGTTAACGTGAATAAATATTTATCATCAAATGAGTAGTTAGCTCTTCCAAAGAAAGATACCAAGATATTTTCGGACTTATATGAACTTACTCCCGTAATAGTGGACGCCGCGCCTAAGTTATTATACCCGTATAGATCCGTTGAAAAACCATATACATTAATACCTTTACGGTTATTAATGAATTTCTCATATGAATATCCCCCCATAACACTTAAGTTATGCTTCGAAGCAAAGGCCTTATTATAGGTAACAAACATGTCCACCAAATTGTGGGTCAATCCGTAATCTGCAACATTCGCTACGCCATTATCGATACTTCCCTGATAGGATTCTCGACTTAAATATCCCCCTAATTGATCATTTAAAATTTCGGTACCTGCATCGAAGCGGGCCGTTAACCCTTTCATGGGGGTAATCTCGAGGTACATATTACCATTAAATTTGTCGCGCTGCACGTCGTTCCTTCTCGATAAAAGGTTCGCCAAGGGGTTATCGCCTTTACCCCCTGGAGGACGTCCGAAAGACCCGTCAGCATTATATACAGGAACGGTGGGGTCGTAGGTTAAAATGCCATATAACACATTTGAATTTAGGATATTTCCATCATACACTTGATAATTTGAATTTTCACGTTGTGCAAATATAGTGGCCCCCGCTTTTATATATTCGTTCACAGTTTGGTCAATGTTCACTCTTCCGGAGAACCTACTAAAATCGGTGTTTTGTAAAATCCCTTTCTGGTTAAAGTAGCCTAGGCTACTTAACACCTTGGTTTTATCTCCTCCACCTGTAAACTGAAGGTTATGGTTTTGCACTACCCCATTTCGAGTAGTTGCCGCGATCCAATCTGTATTCACGTCCGACTGAAGTTGAGAAGGGGTATAAACGCCATATTCTTGATTCTCCTGCCCGCTTATCTCTTTATACAAAGCATTTGATAATTCCATATAAGGCTTTGCATCTAACATATCAAAAGGTACAATGGCCTTTTGGACTCCTGTGTATCCGCTATATGCAATATTGTTTTGCCCCGACTTCCCTCTCTTAGTGGTTATCATAACCACCCCATTTGCGCCTCTAGAACCATAGATAGCCGTTGCAGAAGCGTCTTTCAAAATTTCCATCGATGCAATATCATCTGGATTAATATTAACGCCATTATTACTGGGAAAGCCATCGATTACATAAAGCGGTTCATTTGTGCTGCTTACGGAATTAGAACCCCTGATACGGATAGACATACTACCTCCGGGAGCCTTAGAATTTTGCGTCACAACGACGCCCGATGCCCGGCCTTGCAAGGCTTGTGCAACATTGCTGACCGCACCTCCCTTTGTTAAGTCATCGGCACTTAAGGATGAAATGGCGCCGGTTAAATCACCTTTCTTTTGGGTACCATAACCTACTACAACTACCTCATCCAGCCTAGACTCAACACTTTGTAAAATAACATTGATAGTAGAACTATTACTCACAGGAATTTCCTTTTCTGCATATCCAACAAATCGAAAAACTAACACGGCATCCTTAGGAACCTTAAGTGTATAATTACCATCAATGTTGGTAGTAGTTCCCCGAGAAGGAGCGCCCTTTACAAATACAGAAACACCGGCTAAAGACGCCAATGAATCTTTTACTGTTCCCCTAACTTCTATTTCTTGAAGAGATGACGGTAGTTTATTTTTACTTATGGGAATAATGGTGATAGTACTATTATGTATCCTGTAGTCAAGATACTTCTCAGCCAGAACCTTTTCCAGCACCTCTTTCATAGGTGCTTTATCCACTTCTATAGAAACTCTTCCCACTTGTTTAAGCTGTTCTTCATTATAGAGGAACCGATAATTAGTTTGCTTCTTTAATACCGACAACACCTCTTTAAGGGATGCATTTTTTACTGATATACTTACCTGTTGCGCATTTCCGGCAGCATGTAGTCCCAGAGAAAAAGCAAAGACCATTAACAATGTCAATTTCATAATCCTTGCGATTAAAAAACAAAGACCTTTATCGCTTGGCTCTTTGTCATAAAATAAGTAATTCATATTTTCGTATAGTTAGGGTTGGGTGTTAATTAGAGACATTAAATAATTTCAGACTGGCCTTAACAATTATCCGGGAGTGTTGGAGCACTTCCGGTTTTGTTTTAAACGCTGTTCTATTACAATTAGGTAGGTTTTGCTTTCATATCAAGGATATTAATTAGGTATTTCACTATCAATCATTAATTTACGGCCATCAATATTAAAGCTTAATCCACTGACCTCCTTTAACATTTCAAGCACTTCACTTAAATTTTCCTTGCGACTCATGCTTCCTCCAATGTGGATGTCGGGAATCTCTTTTTTGAAAACTAACTCCAAATCATACCAGCGAGCAACTTCCTCCAATATAGGTTTCAAGTGATCTTCATTAAATAAGAAATACCCATCCTTCCAGGCTATTGCTTTCTCTACATCTGCAGAGCCAATTTTAATTTTCCCATTGCTAACCGTCGCTTGCTCACCTGGCTTTAAATCGTTTCGCTGTTCTGCTTGTTTAACGCGAACGGCGCCTTCTACAAGCGTAGTGATATTGGAACCAGTATAATTTGACACATTAAAGCTAGTCCCCAATACTATTATTTCAGTATCGTCTACTTCCACTTTAAATGGCCGTGAACTATCTTTTGCCACCTCGAAATAAGCTTCTCCTTTGAGTTTGATCCTTCGCTCATTAGAAGTAAAGTTGACTGGAAAGCGCAAGCTAGAGGAGGCATTTATCCATACACGGGTACCATCTGCTAGCGAGATTTTATACGTCCCGCCTTTTGGTACTTCCAATGTATTAAAAAGCCCTTCCATGTTATTTTTATTGGATTTAGTATCATAGACTAATTCTCCATCTTTTCCTTTCATCCGAGTCCCGTTCTTTTCGTTTAACAGTATGGAGGCGTCGGTAAGTGAGATAGCTTTACCATCTGATAATAAAAGCCTTGCTTGATTTCCCCCAGGCAATACATCATTTGCATAACGATGGGATTTATCAGGTACTATTTTGTCATCACCCTTTTTATACCATACTCCAACGAATAAAAGACATATAGCAGCAGCCGTAACTAACCATCGTTTCCAGGGTGTTTTTTGCCTTTTTATCTTTTTCCCTTTAAATCGCTCCCATGCAGCAGTGGTGTCGCGTTGTTTCATCGCAACTAATCTATGTTCGATAGCGGCAGTTTCTTTATATGATTCTAAAAGGTTTCTAATATGATCATCCTTATCTTTCAGTTCCAAAAAAACCTTCTCTTCCTCCTTCGAAAGTGTTTGATGTATATATCCAGAAATCAGTCGGGCTATTTCCAAAGGATCATGCTTCATACCTGTTTTTTTCCTTTTATTACTAAGGCACTTAGGAATGAAAAAAGAATGGAATTTTTTTTCAATTTGTGAAAGAATCGTTTGTGAGGTGTTGAATTATTGGAATTTCGATATGTATAACGGAATGAGTCACGCCATCTTCGGTTGAAATGACGCTCATTCAAAATGAGCGAGATTATCGAGAAAGAATTGCCGCTAATACAGCAAATAATTCCGGTTTAAGTTGTTGTTTTAATAAAGTTAGCGCCCGCTGTTTTTGACTTTTAACGGTGTGGATGCTAAGTCCCATCAATTCGGCAATCTGTGGGTTTTTCAGTCCTTCAAGATATCCCAGTCGACACACCATCGAACAACCTTTGGGAAGTTTTTCCAATGCTTCCATAAGTTCTCCCAGTACTTCGGCATGAATCAGCTCATCTATCACCTGTTTTTCGTCAATTAATATTGGCGGGTAATTCTTCTGATAATTTTCAATGACTTTTCCATGCCGTATTCGATTTAACGCGTCATGCTTAATCGTGGTATATAAATAAGCCTTTATTGCTTGGTCATTCAGCGAAATATATGCTCTTTGTTCCCAGAAAATAACAAATGCGTCTTGCACCAAGTCTTCTGCTTCTTCTTCATTTTTTAATAAATGATATGCAAATTCGAATAGACGTGGATAATATCTTTTAAACAATTCTTCAATTGTTAAAAGATCTGATTGATCCCTGTGAATGCGCCGACTTATCATAAAGCGTATTTACCTTAATGTAGATAATAAATATCCCCTTAAATACCCTGTTTAATACTTGGTTAAAATTGTGTTAGCTCCTTAATCTGAAAGATTGATTATTTTAATCAAGTGTAGAAACTTTTTAGAAGAAAAGCAAATGCTTCCCAAACGCAACCGATTGCGCTTTTTTTGCTCGTTATTCTCCAACGGCATTCCCAATGGTTTAGGAAAAAGTGGCCCACTATCTTGTTATCACATATTCCCCCACTACTTGCCCGTCATCTCTCTTCATCTCGATTGTTAAGTTTCTATGATTGGCTTCCACACGGATGATAGTACGATTTCCTTCTTTTGGTCCGCCTCCTATTATAATTGGATAAGGATGTTCTTCACTAGGTGGATGCACGCCGTAGCGATGTGTATGCCCGGAAATTACCAAATCTACCTTGTTATCGTTAAAAATAGGGTCGAAAACTTCGCGACAATGTGTGGTTCCATGCCAATCGCCCGAATGGAAAGGGGGAATATGCATCATAACCACCCTATATGTCGCCTGTCTATACTCTTTCCGTTGCACCACTTGTTCCAACCAAAGAGCTTGCTCTCTTCTATAGCCATCAAAATCCACAATTCCTGCATAAACTGGATGGTCATCTGGTTTGTCTTCACCGGTATCTAGTATAATCCAGTAAACCGGACCTTGTTTAAAGCCATAGTAGTATTTATCAGTTGGGTAAGAAAAATAGTCTTTAAACTCTCTTCTGAATTTACCTCTCGTTTCATGATTGCCTCTGCTCATGATAAAAGGCCTTTCACTGGCGAATAGGGCAGTCACTGGAAGTAATAAATGATCAATAATTTGCTGTTCATCCTCTTGATAATCAAACATATCGCCATTCAAAAATGCAAAATCATAAGGCTTTTCGCCTCGTATAGACATCAAGTCTTTAAAGGAATGCGGACGATCATGGATGTCATTAAAAACTAAACAGGCAACGCTTTCGGCATCTTCTACTGGCGTAATAAAGCTATATTGCTCACTTGTTATTTGTTTACCGTAAACAAGCTCATAGGGCTTAAACGATGATATCTCCTTTGAAACAATACGATATTTATACGTTGTTCCGGGCTTCAAATTTCGAATACGTATCACATTAATACGCTGGTATGCCTCGATGAAGCCATCACTTTCTTCCTGCGCTTTGTGTTCTAGTTGGGTTTCTCCGTACTCCACCCAGCTATAAGCCCTATTAGATGTCAGAAAAACGATGTCAACACCCGAAGATGTAAGCACCTGTAAATAAGGCGGGGTCAAGAATCGGTGTTCATCATCTTGAACCGGCCCACCAACACCTGCCTTTAAAGGATTTATGTTAACGATGGTTAATGCAGAAGCAGCTGTTAACTGACTTAAAAATTTTCGGCGTTGGTTAGCGATCTTCATTATTTATCAATTGTTTAGTAATGACAATCAATAATAATCTTTATCAGCTGAATTCACAACAGGAAAGAAAACGCAATCGATTGCTTAACTGATAAACCATCGTCATATAAAAGAATAGTCCTCCAATGACCCTTGCCCATGCAAGTCGCCACCCAACAACAAATGATATGGTAGAAAAAAAGAATTTAATTTTGAAGAAGCTTAATCTCAAACAGCTTGTCCCAATTTTTGCCGGTTACATACAAATGTTTCCCTTGCGGATCATAAGCGATACCGTTAAGTACGTTGGTATCTTCTTTTACATCTTTTTGCGGAAGCAGGCCGATCAGGTTTATTTCGGCTTCTACCTCTCCGGATGTGGGATCAATAACTGCAATAATATCTGAGTAATAAATATTAGCATATATTTTTCCATCGATGTATTCTAATTCATTCAGGTTGTCAACAGGCCCTTTGTTATTATAAACTTCAATAAATCCTTCTTCTTTATAGGTGTCTTTATTTAAAAAATACAATTTATTGGAGCCATCTGATTTAATAAGTTTTTTCCCGTCATAACAAATTCCCCAGCCCTCCGTGCTAGATTGGTAAGGAAATTCGCCAACCTTCTCAAAAGTGTTTTTATTATACACAAAGCCAACGCCTTCCTGCCAGGTAAGCTGAATGATCTTATCTCCAACAAAGGTCATCCCCTCACCAAAATATTTGGAAGGCAAATCGTATTTTTGCACCACTTCACCCGTTTTCAGTTCCACTTTTCGTAAGGTAGACTGCCCTCGTTGCCCGGTACTTTCATATAGAAATCCGTTATGGAATTCTAAACCCTGTGTATATGCATGATCGTCGTGTGGGTAGGTGTTTATCACACTGAAGCTGTATTGCTCTGGAAGTTTTGATGCAATGACTACCACGTTTGTGTTGGCAGTTTCCGATTCACCCTTAGCATATATAGTAGCTGTTAACAACCTGCTTCCCATTCGCAAACTATCTGTTCTAAGCCAAACAGCGCTACTATCCTTCGTTATTTTATAAGGCTTATCATCCAATTTATAAACAATCGAATCATAAACCAGATTGGTAGGTATATTTAATAGTAAGGATACACTATCACCTTTATTGATCAAAGTACCTGATTCAGGTGATTGAAAATTGAAAGAAGTATTAGAGGAAGATCCATCACCAGATTTGTCGCGATTACAGGCTGCTACACTACATAAAGCTGCCAAGCAAAACAGCAAAAATTTATTCATACACAAATATAGAATATGTAAAGTATACGACATAATTTAATAGGTGTAAGGTTTTGGATATTCGTTATTCGCTGTTGGTTATTAGTTATTAGTTATTGGTTATTGGTTATTAGTTATCGGTTATTAGTTGTTGGTTATTTGTTGTTGGTTATTTGTTCTTCGTTGTTGGTTTGTCTAAACTGGAGACTACACTTATGCCCCTATTCAGATTAAGTTGAAGATCGGAGATCGGATTTTCTTTATGTTTACATCAACATCCAGAGCACCACGTTTATGCGCATGGTTTTTCTATTTATCATCATAATGACCTATAGCTGAAAGAACGGTCACAACAACTTCTAAATCATCAATTTTATAAATAAGCCTATCTTTTTGGTTAATACGGCGTGACCAAAATCCTGATAATGCATATTTAAGTTGTTCTGGGTTTCCTGTTCCTATTGTTGGGTGTTTTTCCAGTTCCGCAAAGATTGTTTCTATTTTCTTAATATCCGCTTTATTACCAGATTTGTAGAGGTTGGCCAACTGTTTCTTTACTTTTTTTTCAATGTCTATAGAATATCTGACCATATATTTTTGACGTCTTTAATTCTAGTAACATTTCCTTGTTCCGCTGATTTTGAAGCATCCATTATTCTTTTTACAAATTCGGAACTATACCCATCATCCTCAACTTTTTCAATAGGGACAATTACAAATGCCTTGCCTTCACCACGATTAACAATTACTTTTTCTGTAGTCGCCATGTCAGCATACTTTTTAATGTTTTTGCGAAATTCGCTAACCGTTATTGTTCTCATAAGTCAAATATACAAAAAAATATGTACATAAATAAGTACATCATCATTAAACGTTTTAAGTACAATTGAATAATCCAGAGCCATTTACGGTGTGTAACTCTGTAGTTTTCATAACTTCTTTATCGAAACTAATGCTTCGTCAACACTATGAATACCTTGGCCAAAAGGCATCTTTGATATGCCTAATATTAAATTCATTATGCTGGTTCGCAAATATAGAAACGACATCAAATCTGATTTCTCCTTGATACCTAATTTGATGAATAAAAATATTTGCCGCTTTCGCTAATTTATGTTGTTTATGCCAGTTTACTGATTCGTAAGGCAAACCAAAATTACCGCTCGATCGTGTTTTCACCTCCACAAAAATTAACGTTTTTTCGTCAGACATGATAAGATCTACTTCCAATTGTTTATGTCGCCAATTTTTATATTCTAACCGATAACCCAATTTAAGCAGATGAGCCAGTGCTGCTGCTTCTCCCTTTGTGCCCGTAATATGATGTTGTGCCATAATTTTTTATTTAACAATCACGGTTCCCAAAAACCCCGTCAACTCTCGTTCCATCGTTTTTAATTTTTGATACTTTCCCATTAGGATTTCAATGTTATCCACATTATCTTCCCGCTTTAACTCTTCTCTTATCTCCTGCATATTTTGCTCTACCTTACGCCTTTTTATTCTGTACAAGGCGCCCAATACTACACTTTTCAGATTGTCGGTTTCCTGCGCCACATATATTTTACGCTTTTCATCGTTCCAATTAGGGCTCAAACTATAGGGTGACGCCAATAAAGTGATCGCTAGATCCGCTATTTCTCTATCTTTATGTGTGATAAAATGTCTTTCATCGGGCAATTCTTCCTTTTCCATAAACTCTAGGTAAATGGCGGCTATTCGTTGGCAAATAGGATCGGTAAACATGACATCCTGTAAGCCCGCAAAGAGCACGATAGCGATGGGGTAATCCTGTTCCCACTTAGCAGGCATCTCACCATAATTTAGCAAAATTCGAATGATTTCGCGCTCTTGAAGAACGAGCGACTCGGGATTGTTAATTGCTTCCTCAACTTCCCCTGCGGTTGGCACAGTGCCAATCGGCATCGGATCCATAAAGAGATCAGGGGGAGGTTCATTCCCTCCGAACGGCGATAAAGATACAGGTTTATCCTGAGCTTTTTGACTTTTCTTCGCAGCCGTAAGTTTTAGCTTATTTAGCTCAGAAATCAGAAGCCGCTCTTCAATGTTTAATAGCAGGCTACATTCCCGTATAAAAACAGAAGCCTTGATATCGTCAGGTATGAGTGAAATACTTTCTACAACGTCGTGTATCACTTCCGCTCGCTTTATAGGATCATTGCCAGCATCCTTTAAGAGCACATCCGTTTTATAAAAAATAAAATCTTTGCTATTTGCTGCGATATACCGCTTAAAAGACTCTGCTCCGTGCTTCATGGCAAAGGAATCAGGATCATCTCCATCCGGAAACAGCAGTACTTTAACATTCATTCCTTCTTCCAACAACATATCCAAGCCTCTTAAAGACGCTTTTATGCCTGCTGCATCTCCATCATATAAGATGGTTACATTTTTTGTATACCGAGCAATTAATCGGATCTGTCCGGTAGTTAGGGAAGTACCGGAAGAAGCCACCACATTCTCCACACCCGCTTGGTGCATCGAGATGACATCGGCATAACCTTCTACAAGAAAGCAATTGTCTTGTTCCGTAATACCTTTCTTGGCAAAAAACAAACCATAGAGAACGTCCGATTTGTGATAGATTAAGCTTTCTGGTGAATTGACATATTTAGGAACCTTTTTATCAGTTTTTAATGTACGCCCACCAAAACCAAGTACCCTACCCGTTAAATTGTGAATAGGAAACATAACGCGTCCACGAAAACGATCATAGCATTTACCATCCTCCCGCTTTACAATGAGCCCTGTCTCTTGCAAAAACTCTTCTGCAAAGCCCTCTTTAATGGCTTTATCGTATAATGCCTCCCAAGCCTCAGGGGAATATCCTAATTCAAATTTCTTAATGATATCTTCACGGTAGCCTCTTTCCTTAAAATAGCTTAAACCGATCGCCTGCCCGTCGTCCGAATTCCATAGGGTCTCCCGAAAAAATTTAGCAGCCCAGTTGGTAACGATCATCAGGCTTTCGCGTTGATCATTCGCTGCTAGCTGTTCGGCAGACTGCTCTATCTCCTCAATCTCTATATTATATTTTTGTGCTAAATACCGAAGGGCCTCGGGATAGGAATATTTTTCGAGATCCATTACAAAACGGACCGAATCTCCTCCCGCGCCGCAGCCAAAGCACTTGTAAATACCTTTACTTACAGAAACGTGAAAAGACGGCGTTTTTTCATTATGAAAAGGACAAACGCCAATCAGACTCGTGCCGCGTTTTTTTAATTCCACAAAATCTCCCACTACCTCTTCTATACGAGCAGCATCTAATATCTTACCTACGGTTTCTTGTTTAATCATTATTGTAAAGATAGTAATTTTGGTTGTTCGTTAATAGTTGTTGGTTATTCGTTGTTAGTTGTTAGTTATTAGTTATTGGTTATTCGTTGTTAGTTATTAGTTATTAGTTATTAGTAATAACGTTCCTTAGGGTAATACTACTCAACCACTTCACTAATCAACTCATTAACTAATTGACTAACTCCCTACTCAACCACTTAACTAATCGACGACTTAACTATTCAACCAATAACGAGGTATCAAGATTCATCGTTTATCACAAGTTCTATGAATTTTCGTTTTTCACTTTTAACTCATTGGCGAACTTAATACCGAATACATCTGAACCCGATTCTAGTTCAAAGATATTAAGATCAAAATAGGGCACTGCGGCAATCAAATGGTCAAAAATATCGGCCATTATATATTCGTATTCTGCCCATTTTGTAGTATTTGTAAAAACATAAAGCTCTAGCGGTAGGCCATTTTCTGAGGGTGCAAGCTGTCTTACCATTAAGGTCATGTCTTTCCGGATACCGGGATGATTGTTTAGATACCAGTCTATATATTTTCTATAAAGTCCGAAATTAGTGAAGTTACGGCCGTTCAATGCAACACTTCTGTCGGCGCCAATCATCTCATTATGTTTCTTGATCTCCCGACTTCGGTTATCAATATACTCTTTAATACCCTGTATTCTCTGAAAACGGGGGAGCTCTTCATCGCTTACAAAACGAATACTAGATTGTTTAATAACAATAGATCGCTTAATTCGCCGCCCACCGGAATCCTGCATACCTCTCCAGTTCTGAAAAGAGTCAGATATTAAGGTGTACGTAGGAATGGTAGTGATTGTTTTGTCGAAATTTTGCACTTTAACAGTCGTGAGATTGATTTCCATTACATCGCCATCGGCTCCATATTTAGGCATAGTAATCCAATCGCCTATACGCACCATATCATTGGTGGTAACTTGTATGCTCGCTACAAAACCCATAATACTATCCTTGAACATTAATAAGAGAATTGCAGAAGCGGCTCCCATAGCAGTAAAAAAAGCGGCTGGCGATTCACCGGTTACCGTAGAAAATATAGATACCGCACCGAATAGGAAAAAGATCATTCTCACAACCGACAAATAGCTTTCCATAGGCTTAGCCTGAAATGCAGGTCGTTCTCTTAATACATCTGAACCAGAACGTACAATAGACATAATAATCGATATGATCATAAAGACCATGTAGATATCCATTATCATATCCAATGGTTTGATGAAGGCTGGAAAATCATCAAAGACAATGGGAATAGCGTTCTTGATTAAACTGAAGGGTGCTATTAATGCAAGAAAATGAGGAAACTTATTTTTAAGTAAGTAATCAAAAAAACGGAGGTTGGACGATGTTGCCAGTTTTGTGAATACTATTCTTAAAATATTGCGTACTACATACTGTACAAGGTAAACTAGCAATATTAAAATTGCTAATAAAACAAAAACATTCACATACGTGGCGATGTCTTCATTTACACCCACATCGATTAGTTTGTGATAAGTAAATCGGCTGATAAAACTGGAAGATTTCTCCAGGCTATTTTCTAAGTTTTCCATTCGTTGGAATAGGTTTTAACGAACTCCTTCC
>DATMSZ010000344.1:0-8868 GCA_035565175.1 Pseudosphingobacterium sp. | reverse complement strand
AGGGAGTCCCCGCCAAATATTAAAAAAACATATCATAAAGGTTAACCCAGCTGTCGAAAGATAGCTGGGTTTTCTGTTTTAATATCATTTATTAAGCAGAGCCTTCATCAAAATTAAACAAAAGATAAACTTGCTTGTTGTTTAGATGTCTTGCATTTAGAAAGAACATTCGGTCTCACTTGATGCTTTTTATGTATGATTTGAAAGGAATATGTTATGTGTGTAAGGCATGCAATCAACAAGTTAGCACATGAACAATTTATCTATGAAATGCTCATTTTCATCGAAAGGGAACCCGCCAGTGCGGATTAATGTATTAAGAGCTCGTTCTGAGATAGGTGAAACCTGTCAAATAGGGTCATAAGCGTGATTGAAAAATGAAGTAAAACAAATAACTTATTTACGGATGAAACAAAAAAATTATCCTGGCCGTCCATATCCACTTGGGGCCACATTTGATGGCAATGGCGTAAATTTCGCGCTCTTTGCCAAACACGCTGAAGGCGTTGAACTATGTTTGTTTAGTTCGGAGGAGTCCGATGCAGAAGAGGAGCGTGTTCAGATGACGGAACGCAACCATGACATTTGGCACATCTATTTACCAAATCTGAAGCCGGGACAAAAATATGGCTACCGCGTTAGCGGACCTTATAGCCCAGCAGAGGGACATCGCTTTAATCCAAATAAATTACTAATCGATCCATATGCTAAAGCCATAGCGGGCGCCATTAAATGGCATGAGTCTATTTTTGGTTACGATTTGGACAGTGACGAAAAGGATATGAGCTTTAATGATCAAGATAGTGCTCCCTACATTCCCAAGTCGGTGGTTATCGACAATTCTTTCGATTGGGCTGGGGATAAAAAGCTCGACATTTTGGCTCATAAAACAATTATTTACGAAACACATGTCAAAGGATTTACTTTTACGCATCCCGATATTCCAGAAGAGATTCGAGGAACATATGCAGCAATAGGGCATCCAATTACCATTAAATATTTACAGGAGCTAGGCATTACAGCCATCGAGTTAATGCCGATACATCAATTTGTTAATGATGGGCATCTACAGGAAAATGGACTCAACAACTATTGGGGGTATAATACGATAGGTTTCTTTGCTCCCGACGTAAAATATAGCTCAAGCGGTGTTAATGGTGAACAAGTGGTAGAGTTTAAGCAGATGGTTAAGAATCTACATGCCGGAGGTATAGAAGTGATTCTTGATGTTGTATATAATCATACAGCAGAAGGTAATGAGCTCGGACCTACCTTGAGTTTTAAAGGCATCGACAACTGTTCTTATTATCGTCTTACCGATGATGCTCGTTATTATATGGATTACACTGGGACGGGCAATACGTTAAATGCAAATCTTCCGAATGTTTTGCAATTGATTATGGATAGCCTGCGTTATTGGATCTTGGATATGCATGTTGATGGATTTCGTTTTGACTTAGCCTCCGCTTTAGCGAGAGAATTTCATGATGTAAATAAATTAAGCGCCTTTTTTGATATTATTCACCAGGACCCAACTATCTCCCAGGTGAAACTCATTGCAGAACCTTGGGATGTAGGAGAAGGGGGGTATCAGGTAGGGAATTTTCCAGCAGGTTGGGTGGAGTGGAATGGTAAATACCGAGATTGTATACGTGATTTTTGGCGAGGGGAGGACAGTAAATTAGGAGAGTTTGCATCACGCTTTACGGGCAGTTCCGATTTATACCAGGACGATTATAGAAGTCCAACCGCCAGTGTGAATTTTATAACTGCTCACGATGGTTTTACGCTCAACGACCTTGTTTCCTATAATGAAAAACATAACGAAGCAAATGGCGAAGGGGGGCGAGATGGAGAGGGCCATAATAGATCTTGGAATTGTGGGGTAGAAGGATCTACAGAAGATCAGCATATTATTGCTTTAAGAATGAAGCAAAAGCGTAATTTTCTTACTACATTATTTTTGTCTCAGGGAATTCCAATGCTTTTGGGTGGTGATGAGATAGGCCGCACCCAAAATGGTAATAATAATGTTTATTGCCAAGACAATGAATTGTCTTGGTATAACTGGGATAATGCAGACACGGCCTTATTAACTTTTACCAAAAAACTTATTCATTTCAGGCAAAAACATCCAATTTTTTGCCGACGTAAATGGTTTATGGGACAAAAGATTAAAGGAGCAGGAGTGGAAGATATTGTTTGGTTTCTTCCTGAAGGTCATATAATGCCCGATGAAGCTTGGGACAATGATTATGCCAAGTCGCTTGCTGTTTATCTTGACGGTCGGGGTATCCATTCGGTCGACCAAGCCGGAAATAAGATTTATGATGATCATTTTTATGTGATCTTTAATGCGCATTATGAAGAGATTGATTATAAACTTCCAGAAGAAAAATATGGACAAAAATGGACGAAGATACTCGATACTTCAAATGCACAATTGGATGACGAAGAGCAATATAAACCAGGCGATATAATAAAGGTGGAGGGGCGTTCAACCGTGTTGCTTCATGCGCCGTTGATTAAAACATAACCGTTAAGTTTACTAATATGCGAGTGACGATTGAGCGACGTATTTTAGGGGTCACTATCGACCAACAGGAATGCACTATTGTTGTATGGGCTCCTAATAAGAAAAATGTAGTGGTGGTACTTGAAGAGGGGCAGAAGATACCTTTAAGAGAAAATGAGCACGGGTTTTGGATCGGTAAAACCGATGCTCTGTTTGAGGGGCAACGATATAAAATAGGTATTGATGAACAGTTGATTTTACCAGACCCCGCCTCGGTTTACCAACCTCAAGGCGTGCATGGTTATTCAGAGGTGGTAAATCTTCAATCATATCAATGGAAAGACCGAACATGGCGGAATTTGACGCTTGAAGAATACATTATTTATGAGCTTCACGTAGGTACTTTTACAGAAGAAGGAACATTCGATGCTTTAGTTAGCAAATTAGATTATCTGATAGATTTAGGTATTAATGCTATTGAGCTGATGCCTGTGGCTCAGTTCCCGGGTGGAAGAAACTGGGGGTACGATGGCGTTTTTCCTTTCGCTGTGCAGAATAGTTATGGTGGCCCTAGAGGTTTACAACGTTTGGTAGACGCTTGTCACGAAAAAAAAATGGCGGTTATACTAGATGTGGTATACAATCATTTAGGGCCGGAAGGGAATTATCTGGAGGCATACGGTCCGTATTTTACGGATAAATACCATACTCCTTGGGGTAAAGCAGTTAATGTAGATGATGCTTATAGCGATGGTGTCCGTCAGTATATTATTGACAATATGCTCATGTGGCTCCGTGATTTTCATATTGATACGTTGCGACTGGATGCCGTACATGCCATAAAAGACTTCGGGGCAGAACATATATTGTCGGCCATGCGGGAAGCGGCAGATAAACTAAGCCACTTAACTGGCCGGAGCTACTATTTAATTGGAGAGTGTGATCTTAATGATGTACGTTATATCCGCGAGATAGCCGACGGAGGGTATGGCCTGCACGGTCAATGGATAGACGAATTTCATCACGCGTTGCGTGTGAGTGCGGGCGAAGCGCGCCGTGGTTATTATGCCGACTTCGAGTCCGTTACTCACTTGGCGAAATCGTTTACTGATGCTTACGTATATGACGGAATATATTCGCCCCATCGAAAAAAGACATTTGGTAACAAAGCTATTGGAGCTAGAGGAGAGCAATTCGTGGTGTTTTCCCAGAACCACGACCAGGTAGGCAATCGTATGTTCGGAGAGCGAAGCAGCGTCTTATACAGTAGTGGCTTACAAAAAGTGATGACAACAGCTGTTTTAGCAGCTCCCTATTTGCCAATGTTGTTCATGGGAGAAGAATATGGCGAGCAAAATCCTTTCCAGTATTTTGTAAGTCACACAGATGCAAAATTAGCCAAGGCCGTGCGAGAAGGAAGGCAAAAGGAGTTTGAGCAATTTCATACTGGAGAAGAGGCGCCAGACCCTATGTCTATAAAGACTTATGAGCGTGCTAAGCTTAATTGGTCTTTGCTTGATAGCGGGGCACATAAGGAAATTTTGCAGTTTTACAAGACGCTTATCACATTACGGAAATCACATTCGGCTTGGCATACTTTAGATCGGTCTAGGATAAAAGCCGCTGTTTTCGCAGATCAGCAATCACTTGTCGTTAATAGATGGGACGAAAACGAATCTTTATTTTTTCTATTTAATTTCAGCACACGTACACAAGACATAACACTCAATTTTAAAGAACATCTGGTAAAAATCTTCGATACAGAAAGCGGCATTGTTATGCAGGAACAAATGGCTGTTGACAAATCTCCTGTTGGCAAGATTCAACTGGGTGCAGAAAGTGCTTCTGTCTTTCAAATGAAATCCGCTAAAAACCATGACAAAGGTATTTAATCCCATATCCACTTATCGTCTTCAATTCCATAAAAAATTTACATTTAAGGATGCCAAACGTTTGGTCCCTTATTTAGCTCAGCTGGGTATTGGGAGTGTATATGCTTCACCCATTTTTAAAGCTGTCAAAGGAAGTATGCATGGTTATGACGTTGTCGACCCATTAACAATCAACCCTGAAATTGGAAGTTTACAAGATTTGAGGGAACTTACTAGCCTGCTACAAAAACACCAAATAGCCTGGATTCAAGATATAGTGCCTAACCATATGGCTTTCCATTCTGAAAACAATTGGTTAATGGAGCTTTTAGAAAATGGTCCGTACGCTAAGAATGCCAATGTTTTTGATACCAGTTTTGCCAGTCATTTCTTCGAAGGGCCTCTTATGGTGCCTTTTTTGGGTAGACCTTTGTCTGAAGTTATTTCCCACGGAGAGTTAACACTGGTTTTGCAGGACAACAAGTTGAAATTAGCATATTTCGATCAGGTTTACCCCATTAATGCATTAGGTTACTCCTATTTACTACAGACAAGCGCTAGCGGAAAGAAGCCGGTAGTTATAAAAAAGGTAGAACAGCGCTTAGCTCAGTTATTGCTCATTCAAGATGCTGAGCAATTCCAGATAGCCTGGCAATCTGTTTGTGAAATATGGGAGGGAGCATTATTGCAATTAAACATACTCCATTATATTCAAGATTTGGTGAGCCAGATGAATGGAAATAAAGAGGAGTTATTGCGCTTATGTGACAAGCAGCATTATAAATTATGCCATTGGATGGATAGTGATGCTTACATTAACTATCGCCGCTTTTTTACTGTCAATAGCCTTATCTGTGTCCAAGTACAGGAAGATGAGGTTTTTAACCGTACGCACAGTTTTATTAGGCAACTTGTACAAGAAGGTCTATTTCAGGGGCTTCGTATAGATCATATAGACGGTCTATTTGACCCAGTAAAATACTTGCATGACCTACGAACTCTGGTGGGAAAAAAAGTATATATTATAGCTGAAAAGATCTTAGAAGACAATGAACAGTTGCCAACTGATTGGACTATTCAGGGTACTTCAGGTTACGACTATCTGGCTACGTCGAATAGGTTGTTTACGATGCAGGAAAATAAGAAAGCCTTTGATTCCTTCTATCAAAAGCTGGTGCCTCAAAAGCTGAGTGTACAACGACAGATAGCAAGCAAAAAGGCCTTGATATTGCAGCAGCACATGCGAGGCGAACAGCACAATTTACTGCAACTGTTTAAACGCCTAAAACTGGTTTCTAAAGAAGCATGGAAGGAGCTAAGTGAAGAGCGTGTGGGAAATGTGATTGCAAGTATATTGATTTATTTTCCTACTTATAGGTTTTATGGAAATAAACTGCCCTTGAGTTTTCCTGAGCAGCAAGGGCTGAGACATATTTTTGATGCCATCAGGAAACGGAGCCCTCAAGATGTTTTTGTGGTAAATCTGTTAGAAGGCTTTTTACTAGATAAGTCTGTAGTAACCGCAAATAGTAGCTCCCAAGCTCAATTACTCTATTTCTATCAACGATTAATGCAGTTTTCGGGGCCGTTAATGGCCAAAGGAGTAGAAGATACCCTGATGTACACGTATAATCGATTTATAGTGAACAATGAGGTAGGGGATGCGCCAGGTGCTTTCGGTATGAATGTGAAACAATTTCATGAAGCCATGGAGCAGCGGCAATGCCTATGGCCGTATACTATGAATAGTACAGCAACGCATGATACCAAGAGAGGCGAAGATATCCGGGCTCGTCTACATGCATTAAGCTGTTTGCCGAATTGGTGGAAGGAAGTATTAACGAAATTGGAAACTACAATAGGGGATAAGCTAGATGAAGTGTATTTACCCGATATGAATGATCGGTACTTTATCTACCAAACGGTGATTGCTTCTTATCCCATTGAAAAGGAAGAACGGCACAGCTATGAGGAGCGTTTAACTTGTTATTTACAAAAAGCCTTAAGAGAAGCCAAAGAGCATAGTAATTGGACCGTCCCGAATGAAGAATATGAGCAAAGGTGTGTAGGTTTTGCGCGTTTAGTGATAGATCCAAAAGAAGTATTGCTGCCAATATGGTATTCCTTATGGGCGTATATTAATGATCAGGGAATGTTATCTTCTTTAGCGCAAGCGGTGTTAAAGCTTACGGTGCCAGGATTGCCTGATGTTTATCAAGGCACGGAAAGCTGGGATCTGAGTTTAGTTGATCCGGATAACCGGCGCCCTGTTAATTATGTTGTTAAAAAAAATGCCTTAAAAACGATAAACAGTGAATATTCAAATTTTTTGAGTTTATGGCAAAGCCGGCAAAACGGAACCGTAAAGCTGTTTGTTATTAAACAACTGTTGCACTATAGACGAAGGTGCAGCGAGCTATTCGCGAAAGGACTATATATGCCTTTACGTGTTCGTGGCAGATATCGTAAGCATGTACTAGCCTTTGCTCGAAGATATCAAAATAATTGGAGTATTTCTGTGATACCGCTGCATCTTGCCGCTTTGTGCCATGAGCAGCATTGTGCGCCAGAAGATGTTAACTGGAAGAATACGCGCTTGGATTGGCCAATTGATTGGCCAACAAACTTCAAAGAGGTGTTTAGTGCAGAAGAGCGAGTAATTAAGGAAGAATTGTTGCTAAGTGATTTATTTAAGAACAAGGTGCCTTTAGCCGTTTTACATGCCAGTGAGCAAGAGAAAAAACGTAAAGCAGGTATCCTAATGCCAATATCGTCCTTGCCGTCTCCTTTTGGAATTGGTGATCTCGGCCCTCAGGCCTATATTTTTGCAGATCAATTGGCTAGAGCGGGGCAAAGCTATTGGCAGATGTTGCCTATGAATCCTGCCGGATCTAAAGAATATTATTCTCCCTACAGCGCATTTTCAGCATTTGCCGGAAATCCTTTGCTGATTAGTCTGGAAAAACTTGCTCAAGAAGGTTTGTTGACTAAACGAGATCTTCGTGATGCGGTAATGGCAAATGATGGTAAAGTGAATTACGCAAAGGTTGAGAAAATGAAGTGCGAGTTATTGCAAAAGGCTTTTGGATATTTTTCAAAAAACAAATTTTCACCAGAATATGAACAATTCTTATCCTTTTTAGAAAAGGAAGCGGGATGGCTTGACGATTTCGCTACTTATTTAGCCGTTAAAAAAGACCAGAGAGGTAAACCATGGTATGAGTGGCCACATGATCTCAGGAGTCGTCAAAAGCGGTCTATGGATAAGGTGATTAATAAGTATACAACATATATTTTATTTATCAAGTGGCAACAGTATGTCTTCTTTAAACAGTGGGCTGCTTTACAGGAATATTGCCGTGCTTTGTCAATACGGCTTTTTGGAGATCTTCCTATTTATGTTAATCACGATGCAGTCGATGTATGGGCTCATCAGCAACTGTTCAAGTTGGATGAATCTGGACAAATGCTCGGTGTTGCTGGCGTTCCTCCCGATTACTTTAATGCAGATGGTCAACTATGGGGCATGCCGGTGTTTAACTGGAATATTCACAAAGAACAGCAATATGCATGGTGGATTGCGCGAATAAATAAAAATCTGGAGTTATACGATTTACTGCGTTTAGATCACTTCAGAGCCTTTTATGATTATTGGGAAGCGCCGGCGAATGCAAAAACGGCTATTAAAGGGGAATGGAAAAATGGTCCGGGGGAACACTTCTTTCAGGCACTCAGCGACGTGCTTGGAAAACTGCCTTTTGTGGCGGAAGATTTAGGCGATATTCATGAAGGTGTGTATACACTACGCGATCAATTTAAGCTACCTGGTATGCGCGTATTGCAATTTGCGTTTGGGGAAGACTTACCATCTTCTATACATGTTCCCCACCAATATTCTTGCGATAGTGTAGCTTACACGGGTACACATGATAATAATACTACTAAAGGTTGGTATAAAACGGAGCTCGATAAAGCTGGTAGAAAGCGCTTGCAACAATATGTGGGACATGAAATTACGAGTAATACCGTTTGCAAAGAACTTATTAGGATGGCGTATATGTCTGTTTCTGAATTGGTTGTGATTCCCCTGCAAGATGTTTTGGCACTTTCCGAAAAGGCTCGGATGAATATGCCAGCTACTGTTGAAGATAACTGGACTTGGCGTTTGAAGGAAGATCAACTGTCTTCGCAGCATTTAAGATGGTTGCAAACGATGGTAAGGTATTATGGACGATAGTATTGCCGGGATTAAAATATTTTTATTTTTTTTTTGAAATATAAATCTTAACTGTATTTTTGCAGTCCCGAAACAGAAATAGACTTTGTTATCGGGTAAGAAGGCCCGTTCGTCTAGGGGTTAGGACGCAAGATTTTCATTCTTGAAACAGGGGTTCGATTCCCCTACGGGCTACTTAAGGAGACACTGCTTTACCAGTTGTCTCCTTTTTTTATGCCAATAAAAATCTGTGGCTTATCAAATAT
>DATMSZ010000343.1:0-13467 GCA_035565175.1 Pseudosphingobacterium sp. | reverse complement strand
AAGAAAGAGTTGAAAATTTTGGATTGCTCTATGTAAAATATGGAGATGAACTTATAAATGATTTATTGAAATATTTCAATCCATTAGACATGAAATTTACTATCTTGTATTAATTAGCAGTAGTGAGACAGAAGTAGTAAGACACAAATAGCAAGATATTTTCACCTTCCTCTATAATAAGGCCTTAGTATATTAAACTTACTTATATCTTGATCCTTACCACCATGAATATTGAAGAGTTAAGAACATATTGTTTAAGCAAAAAAGCAGTTACAGAAGGTTTTCCTTTTGGCCCTGAAACATTGGTCTTTAAAATTGGTGACAAGATTTTTCTTCTCACTGGCTTAGATACTCATCCATTATCATTTAACGTAAAATGTGACCCAGAATTGGCTGTTGATCTCCGTGAACAATACCCCCATAGTGTAATACCCGGCTATCATATGAATAAAAAGCATTGGAATACGGTCATTATCAACGGCGAATTAAATGTGTCACAGATCAAAGACTTCATAGATCATAGCTATAATATTGTTTTAAATAGCCTGCCGAAAAAGGTTCGGGAACAACTACCAATGTAACAAAACAGGTACTTTAAAGATATTTAACATTTCATCCAGCGCATTTTAACATTATCTGCTCTATTTTTATAGAAGGAAATAAGCCGATTATGAATATGCACTATCAAAAACTCAATAATGTATTTGGATGGATCTGTTGTATACTCGCTACAACTGTTTATTTTATTACGAGAGAACCTACGGTCAGTTTTTGGGATTGTGGTGAGTTTATTGCCGCTGCCTACAAATTACAAATTGTGCATCAGCCAGGTGCCCCTCTCTTTCTAATCCTGGAGAACCTATTTTCGAATTTGGCCGTTGGCAACAATAGATATATCGCTTCATGGATGAATTCCGGATCGGCCCTGGCTAGTGGTTTCACCATTTTATTCTTATTTTGGACAATCACCTCCCTTTCAAAAAAAATACTTACCAAACAGGGCCAAGATCCAAGCCAGCAGCATATCCTCCAAATTATAGGTGCTGGGGTAATTGGCTCTTTAACGTTCGCCTTTTCCGATAGCTTTTGGTTTTCCGCTGTAGAAACAGAGGTATACGCAATGTCTTCACTCTGCACCGCGTTGGTATTTTGGCTTATTTTAAAATGGGAAAGCAGAGAACAAGAACGTCGATCAGATAAATGGCTTGTCCTTATTGCTTTTGTAATAGGACTCTCTATCGGGATACACTTACTTAATCTATTAACGATTCCGGTGCTTGCCTTAGTCATTTATTTTAAACGGACTAACCAAGTAACTATTAAAGGTCTTGCAAAGGCCATGGCCTGGAGCTTTTTAGTACTGGCATTAATCTTATGGGGTCTTGTTCAATATTTAGTAAAAATAGCTGCCTATTTTGACGTCTTTTTTGTCAATCAATTAGGGTTAAGCTTTGGAACTGGAATTTGCTTCTTTATCGTATTATTCATTGCAGCAATTGTCTATGCCATTCGCTATTCTATCAGACACAATAAAGCTAAATTAAATTTACTACTTATTTGTTTCTGTTTCATTCTTTTCGGTTACAGTTCATTTGCGATGGTGTTTATTAGGGGAATTGCCAACCCTTCGCTCAACAACAATGCGCCAGATAATGTTTTTTCTTTTTTTGAGTACGTAACGCGCGACCAATATCCCGCCAGCCCACTAATCACTGGAAAGTATTTTGATTCAACCCCTGTTTCTGTAAAAGATGGAAGCCCTATCTATAGAAAGGATAAAGATAAGTATACACTTGTCGGACATAAGCCTATCTATGAATACGATCGTACCACTATTTTCCCAAGAACACATAGCGAGAAGGACAGTGAATTTTATAAACACTGGCTTAATCTTGAGGATAAACATCCTACATTCATGAGCAACTTGCAGTTCTTCTCTACCTATCAGGCCGGGGTGATGTTCTGGCGTTATTTTATGTGGAACTTTGTTGGAAGACAGAACGATGAATCGGGACAAGTAGGAAATCTTACAGATGGGAATTGGCTTAGTGGTATCAAACCTATTGACAATTTACGATTAGGGGGACAATATAGTCTACCTGCGGCAGCTAAAAATGATCCTTCTAATAATCACTTCTATTTCTTGCCATTCATACTCGGTCTCATTGGTTTAGTTTGGCATTACCGAGTTAATAAAAAGGACATGGCTATTATAGCGCTTTTGTTCTTCTTTACCGGTCTCGCAATTGTCTTATATCTAAATGATACTCCTCTACAACCACGTGAACGCGATTACGTGTATGTGGGAGCATTTTATGCATTCTCTATCTGGATAGGTTTCAGCGTTATTGCTTTAACCAATTTTCTAAGAAAAAAACTAAATGCAAAAAGTGCCGTCTACACCGCGGTCATCAGTGCTTTCATGATGGCTCCCCTCCTGTTGGTTAAAAACGGATGGGATGATCATGATCGTTCAGAGCGGTATACAACAAGAGATTTATATGCGCGCAATTACCTTGCCTCTTGTGAGCCGAACGCAATTTTATTTACTTACGGAGATAATGACACCTTTCCAATTTGGTATGCGCAGGAAGTCGAGCATATTCGGCCCGACGTGAGGGTTGTAAACATCGGGTATTTAAACTCGGATTGGTATGTCAAACAGATGAGAAAAAAGATTAATCAGTCGGAGCCATTACCTATTACAATAGAACCATCAAAAATAGATAAAGGGGTGCGAGACTATGTTGTATATGAAGATTATGATATTGCTGAACACCTTGAAGTGAAGGATTTATTGGATATCATGCTTTCCGATCATCCTAGCGATAAATCCACCCGTACGGGAGAAAATTTCCTACCCACAAAAAAAATGAAACTTACCATCAACAAGCAAAACGTCATACAGCACAATATTGTTCCGAAGGCCTGGGAAGATTTCATTACGGATAGTATGGAGTGGGATTTTAACAGAGATTATGTGACACGGGGCGATTTGACAATTATGGACCTGCTAAAAAACAATCAATGGAAACGTCCTATCTATTTTGTAAAAATACCATCAAGCGAATTACTGGGCCTAGATAATTACTTGGTAAATGAAGGACTGCTTTATAAACTAATGCCTGTTGATCTGGCTAAGGCTACAAAACGCAGCAATAATGAGGATATACAATACACAAACAGATGGGCACTGTACGATAACCTTATGCAAAAATATACTTGGGGCAACATTAAAAAACTTAACTACCTTGACCCTTTAACAAAAAATATCATACCTCAATTTACCAATAATTTTAATATGTTAGCACGGGAACTACTAGATACAAATCAAAATGAAGAAGCAAGAAAAGTAGCCAATAAATGCTTAGAAGTGCTACCGAGACAAATTTTAACGATGAATCAATCGGTTGATTTTTATTATCTGTCCGATACGCTCTACGAGGTGAACGAGAACGGAAAGGCGAATGATCTCATGAAACGAAATGGCGATTATATAACAGAGCAATTAAAGTATAAACTGGCCATAGCAAAAGATAAACCTCATAATGTGGACCAACAATCGATCCGTTTGGGAATGGGCATACTGAATGCAATGCTGGATAATTCTAAAAAATATAAACAAGCTGAAGTACAAAAATATCTGGAAAATAAATATGCTGTACTGGAGAAGGAAATGGCAATGATGACTTATTAAGTATTAATGCGTGATTATTGGCATTGAAAGCATGGCATGGCTCAATCTTTCGCGCACAATATCTTAACAACAAGTCCTTAAATCATCAAGCTATTAGTTGATTTTTTTCTCTCGAAATTTTTTATACAATTTAACCGCTATCATCAGCATAATAGCAAAGAAAAGTAAGCCCACAACACCATAGATCCAGTTAATGGCGCTTTTTAATACCACGGTAAATACAATTGCAAAGAGTAAGACCGTCGCTAATTCATTCCAAAGCCTTAGTTTAGTGGATGTCCAACTACTTTTATGCTGATCTAAGTTATACATAATACGTTGACAGATGAAATGATAAACAATGAGTCCTAAAACAAACACCAGCTTTACATGCATCCAAGGTTGCTGCCACCATGCTGGATTCAAATGCATCATGACAGCAGCCGCAGCAATCGTTAAATACATTGATGGGGTAGTAATAATCCACCAAAGCTTTCGCTCCATGACCGCAAATTGATCGTGGAGTATCTTATATTCATTATCGGTTCGCATCTTCGCTTCCGTATGGTAAATAAAAAGTCTTACCATATAAAAAAGCCCTGCCATCCAACAGACCACAAAAATTATATGTATTGCTTTTGCGTATAAGTACATCGCTTTATTAGTTATTTGTTATTTGTTATTTGTTATTTGTATCTATGTGACATATATCAGCAAAACACACAAATACGAAAAACCAATAACCAACAACAAGTAACGATATTTAATATCTAAACTCTTTTATTAATTCTACTGCGTATTTAACATTGTCAAAAGGAATATCGGGCATAATACCATGGCCTAAATTAAATATAAACCCCTCTTCCCCTCGCATACGTTCAAAAAGAGTTATTATTTTCTTCCTGATAACCGACTTCTCAGCATATAAAACAAACGGATCAAGGTTTCCTTGTACAGCAATGCCGTTGGGCAAACTGTTTTTAACGTTTTTTAAATCGGCATTCCAATCCACTGAGATCACATCGGGCTTCGCCTCTGCCATCATAGATGCGAATACGGAACTTCCCTTACAAAACGAAATGATAGGAATACCTGTTCTATTTAGCTTTGATATAATATCAACATTATAGTTATGCGAAAACTCTTGGTAATCATTCCATGAAAGAGCCAATGCCCAGCTATCAAATAATTGCAAGGCATTTACACCTGCATCAATTTGCATATTTAAATAGGTAATCGTTACCTGAGCTATTTTTCTTAACAGTTGATGCGCTAATTCAGGATGGTTATTTATAAAAAGCTTCGTAAGCTTAAAATCTTTTGAAGATCCCCCTTCAATTAGGTAACTTAATACGGTAAAAGGAGCACCAGCAAAACCAATCAGTGGAATTTTGCCATTTAACCTTTGTTGTATTACTTTAATCGCGTCACCTACGTATAGAAGTTTATCGAGCACGTCGGTTTGAAGTTCATCTATGTCCTGTTGTGTTCGCACTGGATTTGAAAATTTGGGACCTACGCCTTGCGTAAAACTTAGGTCTCCCCCCATTGCCTCTGCCGTCACTAAAATATCCGAAAAGAGGATAGCTGCATCAATTCCCAACAAATCAACAGGTAACATGGTAACGTCGGCAGCTATCTCAGGAGTCTTACACATCTCCAGAAAAGAATATTTGTTCTTTATCTCCCAATATTCTTTCATGAATCTGCCTGCTTGCCGCATCATCCATACGGGAGGTCTTTCGGTTGGCTGCGAAAATGCAGCCCTCATAAATAAACTGTCTTTTATAGCTATGGTCACTTCTATTTAGGTATTTCGTTTTCTATTCTATTAACAATATGCATTATTCTACTACTTACATCCAGCTCTTTCACTTTTTCTAAGTAAACTTTTACACGATCGTAATCCTTTTTTCGCAGGTTCAAATTGGCAAGATTTACAAAAATAAGCGCCTTATCACTTTTACGTCTAAAAGGTAATAGACTTGCGATCTGAAAATGCCTTTCGGCACTTTCATAATCTAATAGCTGTAAATCCAAACTACCGCTAATAAACTCATAATAGTTTCGCCTTTTTTTCCTTAAATAATTTGGGTTTTTGATATCTGCCAAGAGGCTTCGGGCTTGATCATATTGCTTCTTCTTAAAAGCCTCTGAAGCAAGCAAAACGGTGCCGTCTCGATAGTAACTCCAAATAGTATAGCCAATTAGACAAGCCATCAGGGCTGTCAACTGATACGTTTTGGCATAAATCGTATAAGCCAATAATATTAAAGCAAGTACCACAACACCCAGTCGAGCTTTAGAAGTCATCATAGGCTAATGCGTCTTATTATCCGTAAACTTATATCCTACCCCTCTGATAGAATGGAAGTAAATCGGATTCTTTTGATCTGGTTCAAAGTATTTACGGAAAGTTAAAATAAAGTTATCTATTGTCCTTGTTGATGGGTATACATCATAGTTCCATACAGTTTCTAAGATTTGCTCGCGTGATACTGCCTCGTTTCTACGTTCAATAAGTAGCTTTAACAACATCGTTTCCTTTTTCGTCAATGCAGTGATGGTTCCATCAGCATGGTGAAGCTCAAATGAATTGAAATAAATAGTTTTATCTCCAATCTGATATGAGTTCAGCTCTTTTAAATCATCTCCCTTCATTCCTCTACGAACTAAATTACCCACACGAAGAATAAGTTCCTCTAAATTGAAAGGTTTCACCAGATAATCATCAGCACCCTTCTTTAACCCTGTAATACGATCTTCACTCGTATTTTTTGCAGTTAAAAACATGATGGGTACTTCTGTATTCTCCAAACGTATGGTCTCCGCAACCTGAAAACCATCAATTTCCGGGATCATTACATCAAGTATAATCAGATTAAATCGCTCTTCTTTAAATTTTTTAAGGGCCTTTTTACCGTCAGTTGCGGTTGTTATTTTATATCCCTCAAGCTCAAGATTTAATTTAATCGCTTCGAGTAGGTGTTCTTCATCTTCTACCAGAAGGATACGTTGTTTAGTCTGCATATCAGTTAAATGTTACATCAAAAATGCTCCCTGTAGGAGTGTTATTTAATACTTTAATTTGTGCATTGTGCTTATCTAATACTGATTTTACTATGTACAATCCTAACCCCGTACCTTTGGTCTTTCTAGTATCTTCGCTTCCTACACGGTAAAATTTATTAAAAATACGCTTTTTTTCCTCGTCATTTATACCAATTCCCAAGTCAGCCACAGAAAACCGTATCTGACTATTTTCATTTTTGTAAAGTTTTACGTTAACGTGGGCACAGGGAGGAGAATACTTAATAGCATTTTCTATCAAGTTAGTAATCACGGAGGTAATTGCAAACTTATCTCCTATATAAGATATTCCTGATTGGATATCGGTCTTTATAATTTGCGAAGTGCAGGAATGTACCTGCAATCTATCGGCTATATGGTTAGTTAAATCCGAAAAGTCAAATTCCTCTTTAGGTATGCTCTTACCTATGCTCTCCAGTTTCGTCGCAATAAGTACATTTTCTACTAGGTCGTCTAAACGTTCTATATCCTTCAACGAGTTTGCTAAAAATTGATCTCGCTGCGCCTTATTAAGATCGCGTTTTAAAATTGTTTGGATATATAGTTTAATAGAAGCCAGAGGAGACTTCAATTCATGGGTTACAGAAAGCAAGAAATTATGCTGCTGCCTATGTGTTTTATGCTCATGAACAAAAGCCCTTTTTAATTTTATGGCACCAATTAAAAAGATAGTCATAAAAATAAAACCTTCGCCAATTACCATTCCTTTCCGAAGAGGTTCTAATTCCATCAACAGCATTCCCCACCACACGATCTGTGCGATCGCATAAAAGACCAGAAAATAAAATAAAAACAATGGTTTTCGCATACCTAAACTAGTTATTGGTTGTTAGTTATTGGTTATTCGTAACCTATAACTTAAAACGTACAACTTTAAAACATACAACTTTAAAACGTACAACTATCCAAAAACGACATCTAAACTCTCAAATATAGCTCTTTTTGCTTTCTCTAGTTCTATTTTTGAATGAGCAGCCGATACAAATCCAACTTCATACCCCGATGGCCCCAAATAAATTCCTCTATTTAACAATTCTCGATGAAGTATCTTATATTTCTCCATACTTTCATGTGCAATATCTGTTGCTGCCCTAATCTCTTCTTTATCGGTAAAAGCAATCCAAAATATAGATGCAATATTGAATATCTTCACTTTGTAATTCTTAGCATCTGCATACCGTTGAATAGACGCAACAAATTCGCCTGCCTTTTTATTAAGTTCTTTATAAAAGCCTGTTTTATTAAGTTCAGACAATTGCGCAATTCCTGCCGCCATAGCAACTGGATTTCCAGAGAGCGTACCCGCTTGATAAACGCCTCCATCAGGCGAAATGTGCCCCATTATTTCTGCGGAAGAACCGTAGGCACCAACAGGCATCCCTCCACCAATAATTTTGCCATACGTAATAATATCTGGCTGAATATCATAATAGGCTGCAGCTCCCTCAAAGCCCAATCTAAAACCTGTTATCACTTCATCAAATATTAACAAGCTACCGTTAACCCTCGTTATTTCGCGTAAAAATTGAATATACTCTTTATCTTGGAGCAATAGTCCGTTATTTGCAGGAACACCTTCTATAATGACAGCTGCTATTTCACCTTTAAATTGTTCAAATGCCCTTGTGAGCGCCTCTCTGTCATTTAAAGCAATTACAATCGTTTCCTCGGCAAAAGATTTCGGTACTCCCAACGAAGATGTTTCACCAAATGTTACTAAACCAGAACCCGCCTTTACCAAAAGAGAATCTGAGTGCCCATGATAACAACCTTCAAATTTGATAATTTTATCTCGTCGGGTGTATCCCCTGGCTAGTCTTATTGCAGACATAACTGCCTCTGTACCAGAGCTAACAAATCTCAACTTCTCTATGTATTTATTGTTTTTTAAGATCAGCTCAGCAAGCTCGTTCTCCAATGCCGTCGGTGCACCGAAACTCAATCCATGCTCAAGTGTTGAAATAACCGCTTCCTTGATCTTTGGGTTATTGTGTCCTAAAATAAGGGGCCCCCAGGAACAGCAAAAATCTATAAATTGATTTCCATCTGCATCCCATAAAAAACAACCGTCACCCTTTTCTATAAATAAAGGGGTGCCATAAACAGATTTAAAGGCTCTTACCGGTGAGTTAACCCCTCCCGGAAAATATCTTTTAGCCTTTTCAAATAAAAGAGCTGATTTCTCTCTTGGTATATCCGCTTTTGAACTTGCAGGCTTTACATCTTCCTCCGTTCCAGAAAAGATCTTTTTTATAGAATCTAACATGCTTGTTATTCGTTATTTATTTTTGTTATTTTAAGCAAATAACCATCATTAGCTAATTAGCCAATTCGTCAATTAGCTAATTTAAATTATATCCATTTCTGTTCCACCATATCCCTAATATGGTAAGTTGTGATAACACTAGCCCCCGCTCTTGCAAATGCATACATTGTCTCCATCACAATTTTTTGTTCATCTATCCAACCTTTTTCTGCTGCAGCTTTTACCATAGCAAACTCTCCTGATACATTATAGCATGCTAATGGAAGGGTTGTTTCGCTCTTGATACTACTAATAATATCTAGGTACGCCAAGGCAGGTTTTATCATTAAAATGTCTGCACCCTCATTTTCGTCAAGGAAAGCCTCGCGAAGCGCTTCCCTCGGATTTCTAAAATCCATCTGATAAGCCTTTCTATCACCTTTGCTTGGAGCACAATCTGCTGCTTCTCTGAACGGTCCGTAATAAGAGGAAGCAAATTTGGTAGCATGCGACATGATTGCTACGTTTACAAACTCATTGTTATCCAACACGTTTCTAATAGCGCTAATTCTGCCATCCATCATATCGGATGGTGCTAGCATGTCAACTCCCGCTTCGGCGTGCGCCAAAGACATGTTAGAAAGCACTTCTATTGTGGCATCATTCTGCACGTAATCATCCACAAGGATTCCGCAATGTCCATGACTTGTATAAGAACATACACACACATCTGTAATGATATAAATATCCTCACCAAATTTGTCTCGCAACAATCTTATCGCTTGGGGAATTAAGCCGTTTTTATCATATGCAGCATGGGCCTCTGGACTTTTCTCTTCCCCCACTCCGAACAACATGATTTTGTTAACACCCAGTTTCAAACCTATTTCTACATCCTCTATAAACTTGTCTAATGAAAAATGATGAATTCCAGGTAAAGAGGGCAGAGCATGTTTTACATTAGTGCCCGGAACTACAAAATAAGGGTACACAAACATATCCTTTGACAGACGCGTTTCTGCCATCATCTCACGAACCAGTGGATTCTTTCTTAATCTTCTTTGACGATAAATCATTGCTCCTTTATCAATAATATTTTAAACTATTTAACAAAAAACATCCAACAGCTTACCAATTATTGTTACCAAAATCATTTAGGAAATGGCTTGTATATAAGCTACTGGAGGATTCTAAGACAAAGATAAGAAAGAAATACCCCTTCTGTTTATCCATATATTATTATAGCAATGGGGTGACAGTTTTTGAAGCGTCACCATCGGAAGAATTCTTATTCCCATAATCTAAACCAAAAACGGCTTCCGCCAGTCCGAATTCATCTGGCGAAAATGGCAATGTATACTGTAAACCCATCTCATCCAACTTTTTACCTGTTGAGTTACCTATACTAATGATTCTCTGTTCTGGTTCTATCAGATTATTCTTAAAATAAGCTTCTACATTGGTAGGGCTTGTAAATATCAGCACATCTGCCCCCGACCGCTCCACGTCTTCATCGATACGTGTTTCATAAACAGGTAGATCAATAATCTTAGTATCAGCGCCTAATCTGTTCTGAATAGTTTGAAGCGATCCTTTCGCCCTAGGAAAGAGCACCGTTGACCCTGCTGCAATTGCAGCAAATGCGTCACCTACCTTCTCCATTTCAATACCCTCTGCTTCACCGGAAAATGCGGGTATTATACCATAACTGCGAAGTGCCTCTTCAGAGCCCCTACCGACTACAGCGTACTGGACGTGCTTACTTAATCTCGGTTTAAGCCGAAAGAAATTTTCAATACCGTTTTTGCTACTGAAGAAGACCCACTTTACATACTTTAAAATATAAGGGTCTAATGTGTTTATTATGGAGAATATTTTTATTAGTGAGCGGCCTTCGACTTGGATTTTATGATGATCTAATGCTCTTTTTAGATAGCTGCTATCCGCCAGCTCACGTGTGATAAATACAGAGTTAGGTAATTTTCGATCGTCCTTAAACTTATTTATAATTCTTTCTGCTAAGCCCTCTGTACTATCGGCTTTCAGATATAGCCGTGAAGGAAAGCCTTCACCATCTTCTGCTTTTGTTGTCCAAACCTCAAAACCTTGAGCGGTTTTGCGGCAGTAACACCCTAAAGGCATATGGCAACCACCTTCGAATAAATTAAGCACTTTCCGTTCAACACTTATTGCTTCTGCTACCTCACTATCATGTATACCTTTTAAAATTTCCTGAAGCTCATCGTCAGACGTCCGTATCTGTACGGCTAATACCCCTTGAGCCGGAGCTGGAATAATCTCCGTTGGAGGAATAACTTCCACATGGAATTCACTTAAGTCAAGCTTCAATCGATCCACACCCGCCTTTGCGAGCATTATAGCATCGTATTTTTCATCTCCCAACTTCTGTATACGTGTATTAACATTCCCCCTCAAATCTTCGATTTCCAAGTCAGGTCTTGTTGCTAACAACTGCGCTTTTCTCCGGTTGGAAGAGGTACCAACAACTGCGTTATGCTTAACAGATAGTCTTTTCTTCGGATCAACACAGTCTTTCAGAATGATCAGCAACTCCGAAGGGTCTTCACGTTCAGAAACAGCTGCAATTTTCAACCCAGGTGGATTTATCGTCGGTAAATCTTTATGTGAGTGTACAGCAATATCTATTTTGCCAGATAAAAGTTCTTCTTCAAGCTCTTTAGTAAAAAAACCTTTTCCTTCCAATTTATCCAAACGAAGATGCTGTATATTGTCGCCTTGTGTTTTGATTACTTTCAGTTCCGCTAATACACCGATTTCAGACAAACGATCTTTTACGTAGTTTGCCTGCCATAAGGCCAAATCGCTACCTCTCGTTCCAATAATAAGCTTTCTATCCACTTCTTTAAGAATATGTTTACCGTAAATGTTTACAATCTAATTGTAGAATGTTCTAAAATACAAAAAAGACGGCCAAGAAAAATCAACCATCTTTATAAAGCCATAAAAATAAAAAAATATATCAGCTCTTACCTGATAGTCACGTAAAAATGTGTTTTTATTTAAGTAATGTGCTGATTAAAGGAAAATTGGTTTTGGCCAAATTAATTATTTTCCTTGCTTTTTGCTACCAATATCTCCTTGGCCAATATCATCGGCACGCTAATATACTTCTTTTCCATGTAGTTGATTACCTTTTCTAGTACTTCGCGTGAAAAGGGGTCTAACGCATTCAACTCATTGGCAAAAACAGTATTTAATGCAAATGATTTAATTTCTTTTACCTTTTCAGGAACTTGGCGCATGGCAATTTCCACTTTCCTTTGCTTCAAGATTGGTATAAATTCAGCCACATTACAATCTATAATACGTTCGGCGTGAATGAGTTCATTATAACGTTCTTGTAAGTTCTTATTTGCAATGGCTTGCAAACTGCTTACTTCAATATAATGGATGGGGTAATTTGCTATGACTTCTTCCGTCACATCATTAGGGATAGCTAGATCTACAACAATTTTCTTTGAGGTTTCGCCATTCAGTAGTGACTCATAAATTGGCGCCGTAATTACAGGTTCGGTTGATCCAGTACAAGTAATTAAAACATCAAAGCCACCCTTATAGTTACGTAAATCAGCAAGTGAATAAGCAGTTCCCTTTAACTCTTTGGCTAAGCGTGTTGCTTTGTCAAGAGATCTATTAAAAACCACAAAATTAGAGAATTTATGTTTCTGTAAGTATTTAGAAATATTCTGGTTGGTTTCTCCTGCACCGATAAGTAAGATACGTGGGTTTTCTACAAATTTAAGATCTTTAAGTTTACGATAGGCTAATGAAACAACTGACACTGGGTTGCGGGATATCCGTGTATTTGTGTAAACCTCCTTAGCCGTTTTAACTAGGCTGTTCATCATCAAACGCATAAAATCTCCAGTCAGACCGCTCATTCGGCAACGTTCATAGGCTTTGCGCACCTGAGCAAGAATTTCTTTTTCTCCAACTACCAAGCTCTCCAAAGAGCACGACATACGGAATAAATGATTCAATGCATCAATTCCTTCATAAGTAGTTACCTGATCTAAGAATTGATCAAATTGGTTGTCGGGCACACAGAAATTAAGTCCTCTTAAAAACCCTTTAACGAAATCATCTGTTAAGGGATGCCCTCCGTGAAAAACGAATTCAACACGGTTACAAGTTCCTATATAGAAAAGCTCTTCAATGTCGAAGTTATTCTTCACATTGATTAGTCGGCTTTCCAGCTCTTCATTACAAATAACTAAATTACCTAAATCTTTTAGGTCAACATGCTTATGTGTAAATGCTATTACTTTAAGGTGCTCCAAAGTCTCTTTACCTCTCTATATTATACTGTGGACAAAAGTACATCTATACACTTGTTACAGTGTCAAAACTTTGTAAAACGAAGCTATTTAGAACGTTTATAAATTAATGGCATTCTGATTTAAAAAACCTGCAT
>DATMSZ010000342.1:0-4999 GCA_035565175.1 Pseudosphingobacterium sp. | reverse complement strand
CTTCCCGGAACTGGGCAGGAGAGATGGCTGCGGTCTCAAAATTATTAAAAAGCTGATGGTGGCTTTTATGCGAAAAGAATTCTGTATTATTGGTAATACCGAGTTGTAATAGAGCCTCTTGAGCCTTTTTGAAGTCAATTTCGAAGATTACATTGCCGTAATCGAAAATAATATTTTTTATTTTTTGTGCTAAAACTGTTTCCATAATTGAATACAAATATGTAACATTGCACTCGCAAAATCGAAAAGATTTTCACTGCGCCTATAGCTCAGTCGGTTAGAGTAGAAGACTCATAATCTTTTGGTCCCTGGTTCGAGCCCAGGTGGGCGCACGAAGAAAAGCTTTCCATAACGGGAAGCTTTTTCCATTTTAAAGGCTATTTTCCACTGATTGCGGGCATTCCTAAATCAATATCAGAGATTCATTAACCTTCCCTATCTTATGCCTTATTTAATTTCCACAGCAATTTCTTCCGGATTTAGCAGCAATGCATCTTTATTGGCAGAAAGTTGTTCTTGCATTTGGTTATTCAGTATTTTCATTTCTCCAACATATTGGGCGCCAGCCTCCATTTGTATGGTCTGACTCGTTATATTACCAAAAATCTTCCCCTCGGCTCTGATTTCTAATTGTTCGGTAAAAACATCCCCTTTAATCATCCCATAGATTACTGCGTGTTGCGCCTTTACTTCCCCTTCAACGGTCCCTCCAACTCCTACAATTAAACTACTACTAGCCTCTACCAAACCTATTACCTTTCCGTCTAACCTAATCGGCTTTTCACTATGTAGATCGCCATTAATAACGCAATCAATACCAATAATGGTGATCGCTTGATTTATACTGTTATTTTTATTTCGAGGATTATTTGAAGAGTTAAACATATTAGTTGTTATTTAAAAATGGATCAGGATTTATTCTCTTTCCAAATTGGCTGATTTCATAATGGAGGTGAGGCCCCGTTGACCTACCGGTAGAACCTACATATCCAATAATGTCTCCTGCTGATATCTCTTGATTGTCCTTTACCTTAATGGAAGATAAATGACCATATAATGTTTCATAACCTTGTTGATGTTGAATAATAATACATTTTCCATATCCGCCCTTCCAAGTAGCGTGAACTACCCTTCCATTTGCTGGAGATCTTACCACCTCGCCCCGATCAGCTTTGATATCCACCCCAGTGTGTAATTCAAATCCTTCCTCCGTGAAAGGGTTACTCCTGACACCAAAGGTGCTCGTTAAGGGGCCTAAAACAGGTGCACCAATAGGAATGCTGGCAAGATTGCTATGTAAACTATTCACATATAAAAGATATTCATCAATAACCTCTACAACATTTGCGTTGGTGATATCAATAGAAGCGCCGCCTTTTCCGCCATCTGCTAGTGCTCCTTTAATGCCCCGCTTATTTAAATAGGCGTCAACCTCCTGCATTTTCGATTCGAGCTCTTTCATTTTATTTTTTACAGCATCAATCTTTTGGGGATATTCCTTTACTTTTTCTAGCTTTCCCTGCAATCGTTCACTTTTCTGACTCATGGAATAGTTTTGATAACCGAAAAAAACGGTCATACTCACTAAGGCAACAAACATCCCAATAAGCATTCCTAAATAATATTTCCAGTATGTTAAAAGCTTCTGAGGAATTTGAAAAATCCTTTCAGAGGCAAAATGATGGTTAAGCAACAAAATAGTCAGTTTCGCTGGCTTTCCATCATGCTCTTTTTTCTTCATAATTATGAAATTTAAACCATATCGGTAAAAAGACGTTTAAGTTGTTAGTAATAAAACCAAAAATAACAAAAGGCACCAACTATTTCTCAACTTAACAAAAAATTCACATTGTAATATGCAAAATCGAGAAATATTTTACCCATTAAATTATTTCCACATCTATGCTTTTTTCCATTCTTATCATTAAACTTCCAAATTATTAACACTTTTTTATCATTCAGCTGTTGATAGGAAAACTACCATGGATATCATTAAATTATTAAAATTATGCTAGAAAGATTTGCAAAATGGGCAGACGAAATTGATCGGGAATGGGCCAGCTATTCAACCTCGTACGATAAAGAAATATTTATTATATACGATAACTTAAAAAAAGAAGTTGCTCGAATTGACTACAATAACGGCAGGTACGATATATCGGGCAATGACCTACATGTAGTCGAAAAGTTAACAGATTTAACACAGCATAGACATTGATTATCGCCTGCTGATTTTAACCGTGATAGTGAATGGTCCATTATAAGGATTACCGGCCATTTGATTTTCACTGACGACAATTCGATACACACCGGGCTCTTTTAGATTATACTCCATATCCTGACCGAAAGGTCCATCTGCGGAATTATCTGGCATAAAGATCTGTGCAATTCTTACGTTCCCATTAGGTTGAGCTGCTTTAACAGTAGCAGAAAGTTTTCCTAGTATCTTCGTCTCAAAAGAAAATACTACCCGTTTTCCTTGGGCCATTAGCGCCTCCTGTTGTGCATTTCCATCCTTTAGGTCAAGTGATATAGAGTCCCTATCTGTCATCTCCATATCTTTTAAAGAATCTGTAGATAAAGTTTTCGAAGTATCTGCTGTTACCACATCCTCACTTTTATTATTTGATTGATTACAGGCGATTATTAAAACAACAAGACAGAGAGGAAGGATAAAAAAAAAGTGGATCGTCTTCATACAAGATAATATATTAGATATACGCTATTAAACAAACGAACTTATTATATGTTTTTTATGCCCGCTAAAAGAAAATGTGCTACTTTGCAATCGTATTATTCTTAAATAGGTTTTCAAGAAATAAATTTGTAGATACTAACCTAATTATTATCTTTGCCAACACAAATCAAGGGGGTTTAGCTCAGCTGGCTAGAGCGCTTGCCTGGCAGGCAAGAGGTCACCGGTTCGACTCCGGTAATCTCCACTGATTTCATCCCGCAAATGCGGGTTTTTTTTTGCCCTGATCAAAAAGTTGGACCATTAGGAGCTATTTTTTTGTCTTAAAAGGAAACAACAAAAAATCCCCGCAAATTTTAAACGGGGATTTTTTGTTAAGGTTTTTAGGTAATTTTTAAGCTTTTCTATTACTTAAATGTGTATTTAAATCCAATACTGAATCGAGAAGCTTCAAAGTTTGACTCGTCTGTTAGATTCCACCAAGGTTTCCAATCAAAATGAAAGGCCAGTGGAGCAGAAGGTACCTTATATTCCAAACCTAAAGCCGGACGAATAGCAAAATAGGTTTTGTTACCAAACGGCCCATGATCGGCAAAATTTAATTGTGGTCCTATACCAATATACCAGTTAAGCCCTCTAGCACCACGAATTGCTTGGTTATACGAATAGTCAGCACCTAACACAACGTTATTATCGGCAAATAACAATTGCACATTACCCGCGTCATTTGCACTGAAAAAGTGTTTTACTTGAGGACCAACTAACGTTTGTCCATCGCCCAAATCAATACCTAAGCCTAGCGCCGTACGGTATTGAGCTTTTGATTCTTGCGTTAAGAATACTAATAAAAAAACTGTTAATAGAGGTAAAAATCCTTTTCTCATAATATAATAATATTAAATTTTACAAAAAGCATCCTAAAGCAGATGCAATAATTGTACTTTTATAGCAAACTTCTTGCCAAACATAGATTACAAAAGCTTTTAAAGGACCCACTCTATTTTAGAAAATCACACTGTTTTCCAAAATACTGAATGGCAATCATTTAAATCAAAACCAAGAAACAAAAAATGCATTTGAGGAAGAACATGCCAATATAAACACTATTTGTACTTTAAAACTCACAGTGCTCCACTACCAAAGCTGCCGCCCCTAGCAATTGTACTTCCTTTGAAAGATCGGAAACGGCAATTGTGGTCTGTTCTGATAGTCTAGGTATGCAAAACTCGTTAATGGCCTGATGTATAGGGGCGAGCCATATTTTGCCTGCTGAGGCGCCTCGGCCACTTAATACAATTCTTTCTGGGTTCAAAATATGAATAAGGGTTGCCAAACCTTTTCCGATCATTAGCCCCCCTTCTGCCAGTAGCGATACCGCTAAAGGGTCACCATTCTTCGCTGCAGCTAATAACTGCTCGCCAGCCAGTGTACTTTTATCCTTAAAAAGGTGTTCTAAACTTGATTTTGCTCCGTTATTTATCTCCCGCTCAGCTTTATCAACTAAAACCAACAAAGATGAATCTACTTCTAAACACCCTCTCTTACCACAAGAGCACAAATTATTGCTATTAGCTAAAGGAATATGACTAAATTCTCCGGCATAACCATTATGTCCTTTAAAAAGATTACCATTTACTATCATTCCTAATCCAATCCCCCACCCGATATTCACTACCATGACATCTTTATACCCTTTAGCAATACCAAATTTTAATTCGGCCATTGCTACAGCTCTTGAATCGTTATCAATAAAAACGGGTATATTCAACTCCTTCGTCAAGTATTTCGGTAGGTTCTCAATTTCCGGAAAATAGGTATGATTAACCCCATTTTTCATATTATACACCCCTGGCATGGCCACACCGATACCAAGTATTTCATCAGTATCTATATCACTTCTATCCAGTGTTTCTTTGATCAATCGTATCAACTCTTTTAAAGCTTCGCTATTAGGAGCCAAATTAAGACGGAACGACTCGATAGGCCTAACAGCTTGATTGCCTAAGTCATAAATAGCCAATCGGGATTCCAGTTGGTCGACTGCCACCGCAACCAAAAAACATTTCTTTTCTCTATTAATATGATAAGTAGCCGGCCTTCTTCCGCCTGTAGAAGGAGCGAAACCATGTTCTAAAATATATTTTTCATCCAAAAGGGCTGTTACCGCAGAGGTCACAATAGGAAGGCTTTTATGCGTAAACGCACACAAATCAGCAAGTGATAACGCGCCGCTGTAATATAAATGTCTTAATATAGTCTTTCTAAGATATTGTTGTTTCAGTATTTTCGCTGTCAAAACTGGTC
>DATMSZ010000341.1:0-6462 GCA_035565175.1 Pseudosphingobacterium sp. | reverse complement strand
AAAAAGCGCTAAAACAAAAAGGCATCCAATCAATGCTTGGATGCCTTTTTGTTTAATAAGTTTTGCTTATCTATTTCCTTGACCAGGTAAATAGATTTGGAAACCAAGGTTAAAGCCTAGACCGTTTTGTGCATTGGCACTGGCATTATTGGCTTTTGAATAATTATATCCTACGATTGCTTCCAAAGCAACACTTCTGGTAATGAAGTGCGCGTAGCCTAAACCAACACCCGCAGCGAAAGTTACATCACTACCATTGTTAGCACCAGCAATACCTACTTCTCCTTGTCCAAAGAAACGGCCAGTGGAAGAAGATCCTTCTGGAAAGAAATATCTTACAAAAGGCGCTACTCCATACGTCCAAATATCTTCACTATGTTTCACCGATTGAAATCCGCCATTAAGCGATAAACCTATGGCAATACCATCCGAAACAAAATAACCTGCACGCGGATTGATATTAATATTAAAAGATTCTCCTTCAAAACTATAGCCCATCGAACCCAAACTACCACCTACCATCCAATTCCCCTTTTTTATAGGGTCTAAGCCCACATCCTCCGACATTTGCGGCTTGTTGACATCCACATTTTGGGCTTTTACAGCAAAAAAGCTCCCTAATAAAATTACAGAAAATAAAAGTAAACGTTTCATAGCTTTCAATTGTTAATTTTTCAATTTGTTAATTAATGTTAATTATTAACACAAAACATGCCATAAATGTTTATTTTAAATTGTAAATAGCTGCCTTTATTGTTGGGTTAAATATCTAAAAACCTCCTCTAAACTCTTATTATCATAGTTTTTTGCCAGATTATCTAAGGTAAAATCTCCCACTATTTTTCCCTTGTTAATAAAGATTACCTCGTTGCATACGGCCTCCACTTCTTGCATAATATGCGTTGAAAATACTACAATTTTTTCCTTTCCAAGTGACTTTATAAGACCTCTTATATCCTGTAATTGATTGGGATCTAAACCGGATGTTGGCTCATCTAGTATTAATAACTTAGGATCGTGCAGAATGGCCTGTGCAATACCTAAACGCTGTTTATAGCCCTTGGATAATTCTTTTACCTTTTTGCGTGTTTCGTCACCTAAACCTACCATGTCTATCACCTGATTAATCCTCTGTTGTTTTTGGTCGAGCTGATAGATGTTGGCAGTGAAGCGCAAGCTCTCCAATACATACATATCTAAATAAAGCGGATTATTTTCGGGTAGATAACCAATCAACCGTTTTACATCCCGATTATGCTGCCAAACGTCATGCCCATGTACATGTACGGACCCTTCAGTAGGTTTTAAAAAACCGGTGATAATCTTCATACTTGTAGATTTCCCTGCTCCATTAGGTCCTAAAAATCCGATTACTTTATTACCTTCAACAGCGAAAGAGAGGTTATCTATTGCTAGCTGTTTCCCGAAATCTTTTGTTAGCTCTTTAACTACTAATGACATCTTATCTAAAGAATTATTTCGTTAATTCCATCGCATTTATCTGGTTATCTTTCCGGTATTTTGCTAATTGTACACCCGCCTCATTATGTCGATCGGTGGATATGATGTCGGCTCCTCGCTCTATTAATTTATAGTAAAGGTTATCCCCTCTCACCTTGGCCTGGTTGTCTAGGTTACCCATGGTACCGATAATGCACATAATCCCGTGATCGTGCAGCTCTCTGTATAATTCAGTCGTTGGCTCACTCACGCCCACAAAAGCAACTAAACGGTTATCTGGAATGCCATAATCATTCAACCTAACCAGATCGTCAGTTGTTTTTATACTGGCTGAAATCATGAGCTCGGGAGCAATTTGATGTACCTGCGCTGCTTGAGAAGCACTATAGGTAATAATCACTGTATAGGGAGCCGCTGCATTTCGTTTAACAGCATCGATTACCAGATCTAACGGTACACCTCGTTTAATATCAAGTGTAAAAATTACTTTTCCTTTACCCCATCTGAGCACTTCGTCGAGCGTAGGAATCCGAAAAGTTGTTTTTTTACCGTCATTATCTTTTAAATACAGTCCGCGCAACTCTTTTAACGTATAATTACTTAACAATCCCTTACCACTGGTGGTACGGTCAAGCTTATCATCATGCATCATCACTAACACAGAATCTTTACTAAGTGCTATGTCGCACTCGATCACCAAAGGCTGTTTGCTTGCACTACGTTCAAAGGTTTCTATCGCATTCTCGGGAAACCCTGGTTCCGGACCACCTCTATGCGCGCTTATTAGCGGTACACGTTGTTTATTATAGGTTAAAAACTGATATAAATCTTCTACAGATCGTAATTCGAGGCTCGACTGCTTGCTGTAACTTCCTCCATTTGCTTCCGTAAAAGAGCAAGCACTTAGACTCCCACCCAGTAAAAAAAATATACTTATATAAAACAACTTGTTCATAAAAAAACATTAAGACCGAAACCATTAATTAAACTGCATGAACCATCTGCAATCAATTTGTAAAACGAAGAGAAATTCCTTGTTATAAATATAAAGGTTTTAGACAGAAAAAACAGTTTTCAATTTTTTTGAATTCAAACTTAGATAAATTAGTTTTTATGCGCAATTATTCACTGTCCTTTATTCTATGTGATCGTAAAATACCTTATACATTTCTTGCCGCCTTTTGATTTATTTTATGGAAGACGCTTAGCTAACTTGCTTTTATAGAGAAAACCATCATGGTTTGCCAATCGCATAGTGAAATGAATAAATCGAGTTTATGAGCTCTTGAACACCTATTTAGCGAATACTCTGTGGAAAATCATGATAGCTTCATCACCTTTATCCCCCCGGAGGCAGCATGAACCGAGCTTGCGAGCTCATTTATGCCAATGAAAGAATCACCCATAAATACATTATATACGGATGAAAATATAAGAATTTTATATTAGGTTTGCCATTGCTATGGTAAGTTTATCGAAAGGATAGCTCAACCTTTTAAAATACATTTAAATTTTATTTTATTGAAACAGTCCTCCGCGTGTGGAACGCTTCAATGCTAATAAGAAAACACTTAGTTAATGAAAACCAACGACGAACTTTTTAAGAATGTTATATCACATGCTAAGGAATATGGATTCGTATTTCCTTCCAGCGAAATTTATGACGGTTTAAGTGCTGTTTACGATTATGGTCAGTTAGGCGCGGAGCTAAAAAACAACATAAAAACCTACTGGTGGAAAGCTATGGTGCAATTAAATGAAAATATTGTGGGAATAGATTCCGCTATTTTTATGCATCCAAAAATCTGGAAGGCTTCAGGCCATGTGGATGGCTTCAATGATCCTATGATTGATAATAAGGATTCTAAAAAGCGTTACCGGGCTGATCAGCTGATTGAGGACAAAATTGCGCGTTATGAAAAAGACGGTAAAACAGAAAAAGCAGCTAAGCTACAAGCCGACTTAGATAATGCACTGAACAAGGATGACCTGGGAAGTTTAAAGACCCTTATTGAAGAACATAACATTGTTTGTCCGATTTCAGGCACGAAGAACTGGACAGAAGTGCGTCAGTTCAATCTGATGTTCAGTACCCAAATGGGTGCTATGGCAGAAGGTTCTGATGAGGTTTATTTAAGACCCGAAACTGCACAGGGTATCTTTGTTAATTTTCTAAACGTTCAAAAAACGGGACGCATGAAAATCCCTTTTGGCATCGCACAGATTGGCAAGGCCTTCAGGAATGAGGTTATTGCACGCCAATTTATTATGCGTATGCGCGAGTTCGAACAAATGGAAATGCAATTCTTCGTTAGGCCTGGAACAGAGTTAGAATGGTATAATAAGTGGAAAGAGACCCGTTTAAAATGGCATCTTGCGCTAAAGCCGGATCAGTCGAAATATCGTTACCATGACCATGTGAAGCTTGCACATTATGCAAATGCTGCCGTTGATATTGAATATGATTTCCCCTTTGGATTTAAAGAGGTAGAAGGTATTCACTCAAGAACTGATTTTGATTTAAGTCAGCATCAACAATTTTCAGGAAAGAAACTGCAATATTTTGATCCCGAAATTAATCAGAACTACATCCCATACGTTATCGAAACGTCTATTGGTTTAGATAGGATGTTCTTAACAGCTTTATGCAATGCTTATGAGGAAGAAGACTTAAGTACACCTGAGAAAGCAGATTCCAGATCGGTTCTTCATTTGCACCCGGCGCTGGCCCCCATTAAGGCGGCAGTATTTCCTTTAACTAAAAAGGATGGCTTACCCGAAAAGGCAAGAGAGATCATGGATGTGTTAAAAATGGATTATAATTTAATCTACGAGGAAAAAGATGCCATTGGAAAACGCTATCGTAGACAAGACGCCATTGGAACACCTATCTGTATTACGGTAGACCACCAGAGTCTCCAAGATGACACCGTTACCATACGCCATCGCGACAGCATGGAACAGGAACGGGTTGCCATAGCAGACCTTGAACGGATATTGGAAGGAATTGTTGGTTGGAAGTCGCTATTGAAAGAGCTTTTATAACCAAAAAGGCGAATGGGTTGATACAATAATCCATTCGCTTTTAACTATTATCTGCAAAATCCTGCATAAAAAAAGGCACCGCCTTTTATTAGGGATGCCTTCTCGTCTATTTACAAAAATTATCTCTATTTTGAAATTTCTTCAGCAGCTACCGTTTTAGTGCTCTGTTGCTGCTCTAATGGCCTTATAATCAAACGTAAGCTAGGATTATTAGTTAAGAACGACCAGAACCATCCTGTTACAAGTTTGATTTTATTCCGGAAACCTGCAATAGGAATTATATGGATAAATAACCAAGTTAACCAAGCAAACCAGCCTGTAAAGGTAAATTTAGGTAAATCTACTACAGCCTTATTTTTGGTTATAATGGCCATGCTGCCTTTATCAACATATTTAAATGCCTTTAAGGGTCTTTTCTCTATCAGGTTGACTAAATTTTCGGCCAAAAGGATACCTTGTTGTATGGCTACCTGCGCAAGTTGCGGGTGCCCGTTAGGGAAAGCAGCATCTGTTGTTTGTAAACAGATATCGCCAATAGCGAAAACATCAGGAAGGCCTTTTACCATATTATATTCATCGACCAGAATTCGTCGTCCTCTACCGATCGCCTCTTTTGGCAAGCCGGGCACTTCTTTCGCAATCACTCCAGACGACCATATTAAGGTATCTGTTTCGATGCTCGTACCATCCGCAAAGAGTACTTTCCCATCTATATAATCTTTCACTCCCGTATTCAATTTCACTTCTACACCCATCTCTTGAAGTACTTCAAAGGCTTCCTGCTGTGATTTTTTACTCATTGGCCCGAGCAAAGTGGGCGCCATATCCACCAATACAATGCGCATTTTCCCATCCTGCGAAAATTCAGGATATTCTTTTGCCAGAATTTTTTTGTTCATATAGGCCAACATTCCTGCCAGTTCTACGCCTGTTGGCCCTCCTCCAGATATTACGATGGTAGAAAATTTGGAACGTTCCTGGTCATTATGTTCTTGTGCCGCTCTTTCTCCATTACGCAAAATATGATTCCGTAGATTGATGGCATCATCAATGGTTTTCATTGGCACGGCATATTTCTCAACATTTTCCATCCCAAAATAATTGGTCTCCGTACCCATTGCAAGTATCAAGTAGTCATAAGGAACTTTCCCCGATGCCGTTGAGACAATTTTCTGCTGCGTATCAATCGACTCCAAACCACCATAATGAAACCTGAAATTATGCGCACGACTGAACATCTTACGAAAAGGATACGTGATGATAGACGTTTCAATGAAAGCAGTTGCTACCTGGTATATTAATGGTGGAAAAAAATGATAGTTATTCTTATCTATCAATGTAATATTCAGGCTCTTGTCCTTTGACAGTTGTTTAGCCAAATTCATCCCAGCGAAACCACCACCAACTATTACAATATTCATAATGTTAATTTTAAATGCCGAATTTAAACGATGCGCAAAAGTGACAATTTTTAAATTGCTACGCAATACTTGATTTGCTTCTTCATCGTCAAAAATACACTGACAAATATAAAACTAAATTCTGATATTAGTGTACAATAAACACTAAGTATAAAAATCTGGTATCACGCAAATGTCACATGCCAATTCAAATAGCATGAGCTGTTGCATATATCTTCCGTTATTTAACAAATGCCGATATACAATGTTTTTTATATTTATTTAGGTTCCTTTTTTAGAAACATTTTATTTGAGATAAACTGTATTTTTTCTTTCTGAAAATGAGCAGCATAGTCATTTCTGTAATTGTAGGCAGACAAAAAACAAAAAAATCATTTGACATTTTAAAACATTACCCTATATTTGCATCGCAGTTCACAAAAAGACTTTTATGAAGAGCTGCCTTAGCCAGAAAAAACATTCCTGAATAGCTCAGCTGGTTAGAGCATCTGACTGTTAATCAGAGGGTCGCTGGTTCAAGTCCAGCAGGGGGAGC
>DATMSZ010000340.1:0-36059 GCA_035565175.1 Pseudosphingobacterium sp. | reverse complement strand
GTAGACAACAAACTGTTCCATTTAAGTAATAATGGACTATTAAATTGCATAGATAAGGAAACAAACAACTATGCTGTCCATTTCAAAGGTGATATACTAAAAAATCCAGCGGATACGCGCGATTTGAAACTTTACTGGAATTTAGCTTCCAGCCAAGTATTCGTATATGCCAATAAGCATTTATACCTCTTGTCTCTTCTTCCTAATAAGGATATTCATACGAAACTGCTTCTTAAAAATTTAGATGCTGCGTCTAATCAAATTATTTCTATTTATTATGACCAAAATGCAGGACGAATCTATTTAGGCTCCCACACGAAGGGACTATATATTTTTGAACGAAGGCATTTCAATAGTTTTATTGCGGGAGAGAACTTGCACCAGACCTTATTTTATGCACAATTACCTTATCAGGGAAATAGTGTGCTCAGCAGCCAAGGTTATGTGTTTGATGCATTGGGTCATATCTCTTATTTACCACAAATTGCAAAAAAAACAACCGAACGCTTCACCTTACTAACAGATAAAGAAGGACATATTTGGACCACCGCCGACTCTAGCATTTATGAATTTGACAGCCAGGGCGGTAAATTATTAAATGAAGTAAAGACCACCGCAACCATCAATCGACTTGGTAGCGATTTAAATCCTTTCATTATTTGGTTGGGAGCGTACAGTGGAAGCCTTCAGCAATACAACAAAAAGAGCAAACAATTGACGCTTATTCACAACTTTCAAAAAGAGATAACCTGGTTGGAGCGCTCAAAGAATGGTCCGTTATGGGTAGGCACCCTACAGGGGCTTTATACCTTCAACCCACGCACGGAAGAAATCGATTCCATAAAAGGATCAGAAGATCTTTATATACGTAGTTTATACGTTGATAAGGACGAAAATGTGTGGATATGTACTGAACACAAAGGCTTCTATCTCTATAGAAAAAAAGTATTATATAAAATGCCTCTTGATCAAGACAACTATCTTTCATCCGCTCATTGTATATTGGAAGACTCGTTACAAAACCTATGGATCAGTACCAACAATGGGCTCTTTCAAATCCCTAAGCAAAAATTAATAGATTTTACACAAACACGCTCTGTTCCTGCTTTCACCTATTACAATAAGGACCAAGGTTTTCTAAGCAATGAGTTCAATGGTGGTTGCCAGCCTTGCGGCATCAAATTAAGCGATGGTGATTTTGTTTTCCCTAGCATCCGCGGGCTTGTGCGGTTCAATCCGTTGAAAGTAAAGGCGGCTTCCCTTAACCACAATATGGTCATCGATGACATTGATGTAGATGGAAAGCATATTCCTGCCCGAGACACGCTCCTGTTGAACCATAATTTTTCACAGTTAAGGATTTCTGTCAAAACGCCTTATTTTGGGCATCCCGACAACCTTCATATTGAATATCAAATGGCTAGTTCGGGAGAAGTTTTATCTACCTGGCTTCCACTAACGAATGGAAAAATTGTTCTCAGCAAACTCCCGTCAGGTACCCATAAAATATTGATCAGAAAAATCTTAGCGTCTCCAGAGCTTCACTTTAAAACTATTCAACTCGTCATTATTGTTCCACACCTATTTTATGAAACTTGGTGGTTTACCTGCCTAGCGATTATTTTAATCTTGCTTATTATTTGGTTGATCATTAAAACGAGAGTGAAGCAATTAAAAAAGAAGAATAACGATTTACAAGAATTGGTTGATCAGCGGACCCTTAAATTGCAGGAACAGATAGCTGTTCTTGAAAGTACGCAGCAACAATTAGAACGCCAAACACATTTACATAAACGTTTATCGGTCTCTATCTCTCATGATGTTAAAACACCGCTCCGATTTATCGGGCTTACCTTAAAAAAAATACAAGAGCAACTCGTTAAAGAAAAACACCCTTTAGCTGAAATGATAGAAAATGTACAAGTGGCATCTAATGGCGTACACGACTATACCCTGATGTTGACCGACTACAGTAAATTTTTGCTTTTAGGCAATAATATACCTCCACGCAGTATTAAGCTTCGGCCCCTGCTAGATGAAAAAATTAATCTTTTCCATCAGGTAGCCGATCAGAAAGGAATTAATATTAAAAATGATGTTTCTGCACATTTAAGTATCGTCAACCATCAAGAACTGCTTTCCATTGTATTTCATAACTTAATTGACAATGCTATCAAATTTACGGTAGAAGGTACTATTCACATTAAAAGTAATGTTATTGGCTCACGTGTTAAGATCATGATTGAAGATAGCGGTATGGGTATGAGCAGTGCACAGGTCAACAAAGTAAATGCCTATACAAGCGAAAAAGATTCCGCACAGGAAATATCCACGCAGGGATTGGGCCTAAAAATCACTAAAGACCTTGTTATTCTTATGCAAGGCTGGATGCGCATCAGCAGCAAACCCAAAGTAGGTACCACTATAACGATTGAACTACCTCTCGATTTATTATCTAAAGAGCAATGAAAGATTGGCAATCAATAAGTACGATAGGTTACGTCTTTGTTATCGCTGGAATTATCTTTTGCTGCCTTGTATCCATTCTTTCGTGGAAATTTAGCCGTAAACAGGGAGTACAGCAAAAATTGCTTTCCCTAATTTTTCTTATCATAGGCTGGTATGCATTTATGTATTTATTGGTTTCGAAAGGCTGGCTCCTTTGGTGCCCTCCGCTATTTAGGCTTGGCATGCCTTTTTATTACCTGGTTCCTCCCTTCGCCTTATTATATACTCAACTAATATTAAAGGAACAGAAAACTATTTCCATAAAAACATTTTTCTTTCATGGCCTTCCTTTCTTATTAGCATTTGCGGACCTTATAGCCTACTATATTAAGAATTATGAGAAACTACATTATATTGCAGAGCAAGTGCTGATCAATCCTGTAAACTCTTATTTTATCGGGAGTGGTTTTTTCCCATCTTGGATACATTATCTCTGTAGACCTGCACATGGGTGTTTTTACTTAATGTTAATAGGCTTTTCTTTTTATAGGGCTTTGATATCAAAACGAATACAACAGGTTAATAAACAATCGCTGAGATGGCTTTTTATACTAGATGGCTTTTTGACCATTAACTACGCATCTACCTTTTATACATCGTTCATAAAACCAACAAACAGCTATCCTGTACTCGAAACCAGTATTATTTTTGCATTTACAATAGTGATCTGTTTTTTTATTATGTCGGTTAAGCCATTTTTTATGCCATTCATCATTTATCGTGCTAACGAAGGGGTAGATAAGGACACACCGCAACATGTGGCTATTGATCAGCAAGAGATAAATCGAAAGCAGCAAAAAAGAGGTGAGGGTCTGCTTCAAAAGAAGTTACTGTCTGATGAGCGCGTTTTCGAGATAGCATCAGCCATGGATCATGCTATGAGTGAACAACAGCTATTTAAGAGAATTAGTAAAATAGGAAATTTAGCTGATTATTTAGACCTTTCTCCCCGGTACCTATCCTATGTATTGAGTAAACACTACGAGCTCAATTTTAATGATTATGTTAATTCTTTCCGAATAAGTTATGTCATTCAGTTAATGGAGACAGCGCAAAATAAAAACCTCACCTTAGAAGCGATCGCACAAGAGGCCGGTTTTTCTTCCCGAACAACTTTCTTTACGGCATTTAAAAAACAAACAGGCCTAAGTCCTACACAATATTTAAATCGGAATTAGATTACTCGACTATATTCTTGAAAGCATAATTTGATTGTTAATTATGACAAGATGAGTAGCCTAGCTTGCCATCATGTGTGGGATAACTAACAAAATAAGCTATCGCTATAATGAACAAATTGAACAACGCCAAAAAACTGATTCCTTCGAGTCAAAAAAACAGGGTTTTTCCTTTCAATAACACAATCTTTCTGACTATAAATACAATCAGGTCCGGTTGTTTCGTGTCTTTATGTTTTTTGATCTTACGAGATCTTATTATTAAATTCATTATCTAAATTAATTAGGGCAAAAAGTCAAGTAGAATTAACTTCTAATCTCATGGAAAAAATGCACCTCCCTTCTATGCACAATCCAACACCATGGTACCATCACATGCGTAAGGAAAATCCAATTTATTTTGATCCTGAATTCACCTTTTTCTTTGGAGCTAAAGGAGGGTGGCATCTTTTTAATTATGATGACGTAAAGCGCGCATTCAGTGATTATCATTCTTTCTCCAATGAATATATACCAGCCTCAGACGGAGATATACTAGGGTCAAGTTTACTTACAACAGACCCACCTCGCCATAGAAAGTTGCATTCCCTTGCAACAAAAGCTTTTTCTCCTTCTACAATTTCCCGTATGGAACCCTGGCTCTACGAGCAATGCCTAAAATTGATTAACCCCTTTCTAAAATCGGGAGAAATGGAGTTTGTAGATAGTATGGCGACACCTCTTCCTAACCTTGTATTGGCACGTCTACTTGGTGTGCCAGAGCAAAATAGTCAACAAGTGAGTAAATGGTCTAAGGCACTCACCGGTGATCCCGCCATTATAGGTATGGAAGTTTACCATAGTAGCATGAAAGAAATGGGTTCTTTTTTCATGGGGTTGATTGAAAAGCGTGCTAAGCATCCTCAGTCCGATCTTATATCTGACCTTTTAGTTGCCGAAATTGACGGAGAAAAACTAAGTATTACGGAGGTATTAGCATTCTGTATTACCCTGCTTGGTGCCGGAACAGAAACAACAGAAGCATGGTTGATGCTTGCTATGCATACCTTCATTCAATATCCGGAAATACAAGAACATCTTATCTCTAATCCCCAAGATATTCCCAAGGCGCTCAATGAAGTCTTGCGTTTCAGGTCTCCGGTGATGAGTATGCCTCGTATTGCAAAACAAGATATTGAGTTAGGAGGTAATCTAATTAAGAAAAATGATTTCGTAAATCTATGGATCGGTTCGGCAAACCATGATCCTGCTATATTTCCGCATCCGGAGATCTTTGATATAAATAGGGACAACTCCAAATTAATAAGTTTTGGGTACGGTATTCACTATTGTATCGGCGCAATGCTAGCAAAGCTTGAGACACGCATTGCTTTTGAAGTAATATTCCAACAGTTCCGACATATCCGTCTTAAATCTGAAACTGTTCCAAAAAGGAACCCCAGCTCTCTTGTATATAGTTATACGGAACTTCCTATTATATTTAGCACCTAAATATTTGTATATATGGCTGTTTGATTTAAATCATTCAGGATAACATACCTATAACCTAATAATAAAGTAATTTTTCGAACTTTATAAGGTTGGTTTCTTTAGACCACTAACAATTTCTATTATGGAAAAAATAGCATTCCGAAAATTATTCAATCAGTTTTCCGATTTAATAAGTCCTCATTGGCATATCTTAGACGATACAATAAATAACTGGATTGAAATCAATCCAGCACTTGGAGAGGAACATCGTATAAAATTAAAAAAAGGTTGTTTTGGCTCCCTAATTGCACGATTTTATCCGTCAGCCAGCTACCCTCATCTAATAACTTCATGTAAGGTAATGTTGTTCTTTTTTATCAATGATGATAAATACGATCTGCATACAACCGAGCAACTTTACCAAATACATCAGAAATTAATCGCTGCTTTAAGTGGAAAGCCCATAGTAGATACTGATGGATTGTGTGCCATGTTAACGGATGTTCGGAATGAGCTAATCGCCCATAATCGATCCAAAAATTGGTTAAAAAGATTTATCGCAAGTATGAATCTTTATCTAGAAGGCGTAAGGATGGAAGCGCCATACAGGATATCTCAAAAGGTTCCTACTCCTGAAGAGTACTTCATAATAAGAAGTAAATCTATTGGTACAGACGTTTGTTATGAACTAATAGAGTTTGTCGAGAATATTGAATTGAGAGAAGAAACCCTACAACATCCTACAGTCTGTGAGCTTAAACAATTAGCAACTAATATTATATTTCTGGATAATGACCTTATTTCTGTAAAAAAAGAAGCAGGTGATGTGTTAAATTTCGTGGTTGTCCAACAACTCACTTTTGCTATAACTGAAGAAAAAGCTTTTCAGCAAGTCATAGATCTACGGAATTCTTTATTGAATGAATTTGATAATTTGTTACTTACTGCTACACAATCATCTTTCCGAGAAGATGAAAATCTAAAAAAATACTTATATGGCCTTAGAAAAATGATATTAGGTAACTATTGCTGGCAGTGTCTAGATTCCGGCCGTTATAAATTAGAAAATTAGAAGGGTGTTCAAAATCCTAGCGCTTTTAAACACCCTTTTAATCAAAGTATTAACTTATTCTTAAGCGAATTTCGGATAAGCCCGCGAAGCCAGGTTACCATAAGAAGCGCTGCCCCATGGTCCCTCATAGATGCGTTCTAATTTACCCGGTTTATCAAAACTTGACTTTACAATAAAACGTTTAGCCCAACCGTTGTGTAAATTCCCACCAGCGAGGTATACACCACCATGACTGTCAAAGGTTAAGCCATAATAATCACATCTTTCACCTGCCTGTCCGGTAAATGTAGAAGGGAACTTGCAAAGGTACTTGGCCTCAAAAAACCTCCTTTGTGTATCCTCCACTCTCCATATATGTCCGGATAATGACATTAAATATAGGCGATCATCCCCGTCAAAATTAATATCAGTAATCAGATTCGGCGTTTGCGTATTAAAAGGTTGCACTGGGTCTCCCGCAACACCTTTTACCTGTACAGTACTGTAAGATGTTTGAGGATGTTTAAAGGTGTAGATTTTTCCACCTTCATACATATTATAGAAAAAGCCCATATCATCTTTCCTAAAAGCAAAGCCATCTTTCCCCCTACCTCCCGATAATCCTTTTAAGTATTCAAGCTTTTGGCCTTCCTTAGCCCTATAAATCTGATTTGGATTCCAAGCTAAGTAGTGCGTGTTATCTGAAGTAACTGCATTACTCGATCCCATACCAGCGGAACTTTCGATAACTTTCCTTATGCGTTCTCCGGTTCCACCGCGATGCGCATAAATATCACCATTGTCATTGGGTTGGTTATTTATCTTCATTATGCCGTTGTCCAAAACAGTCGCGTAAATCTCATCAACTTCAGTGTAAATGGGGGTTGCAGGTGTAGCTGGTTTTTCGGGTGTTGGCTTCACTGCTGGCTTTTCTGTCACCGGTTTTTCTGCCACAGGAGTCTGTGGTGTAGTTTCGGAAGTTGCCGGTTTTTCTTCCGGTTGTGGATCCGCAGGCAATGGTGTTACAGGTGTTTTTTCTCCGCTTCCTTCACTAGCTGGTTTTTTCTCGTGGCATTTGCAATCATCCTTTGTTTCCTCTCCTTTGCAGATATCCTCAAATTGCTTCAAAAATTCAGATAAGAGATTAAAAGCTTTCAAAACATCCGGAAGCTGGTCACAGAGATCGGTACAGGTTAATTTTCCTCCTGTTGGCTTATCCGTAGGCGTCTCTCCCGTAGGTGTTTCCGTTGGATTTTCCTCTTTCGGCTTATCCGTCGGTTTACCTTCCAATTCATTAGCTTCTTTCTCCTTATCATCGATACTTTCTTCCTGTGGCACCTTGCTAGCGCAGATCATTTCCCGGAGCACTTTCTTGAAATCCGGTAATCCATCAATGTATATATTGTATTCTCCTCCAGTTCTTAAGGCCAAGCGTTTAAACTCTTTGACCATATTCTCTTCATCTTCTTTAGTAGGATACTTTAAACTCGGATCGGGTGTGCCCAAATAGGTATGAACCTTCACCTCGTTTTTTAATGCCGCGGCAATGGCATTATCGTTTGCAGTAATTGCTGCAGGTGTCACGACCATGTCCCCGCCATCTAGCGATTCATCTTGCAACAAGAATATAGCTTTTTCAGTGCCGTCCCGCCAATCGTAATGGTTACTGAGATCTTCCACCACACGTGCGCCATCTTCTTGGGCACCCGAACCTGGTAGGGATTTCTTTACCCTACTTTTAAGATCCGCCGCATTAACTCCCACTTTTTTTGTCAAGTGGTTTCTTACTGTATCATCAAATACGGTATTAGGAAAGGTTCCTTCAATCCCAAGGTAATCCACCCGTAGATCCGACGGACAAGTTTTTTTTGCCTCGTTTACAGCCGCTTCTATCGCGGCACTGATGGCCTGTGCTTCGTCTTTCATTGACCCACTCGTATCTATTGCAATAACGAGATCTACTTTTTTTGTGTTTTCGCTCATTTTTGTTTTCCTCCGTAGTTATATTTATTAATTGTTTATTATGGTGTATTTAATAGCAAAAATTCATCATAAACATAAAGCAAACGTTAGCACAAAAGTTCCTACATAGGGGAATCCCTTCTGCGTTCCATTCCTAACAGTATCCTATTGGATTTTTTTAAGAAAACCTTCTTCTTTACAGAAGAATTAAAATTTCGTGCTGTACACATAAAACAATACAGCTGTTAACCTTGGTATTTTATTAGCGAAGTAAACCTAAGTAATTTCCTAAAAGGCGAAAAAATATTTACACATATAGTACACACATTTACACATAATTGCTCATTCATTACACAAAAATGTGTGATAAAACAGTAGGCTGCTAGCGACGAATCTTTGTAACAAGTGTACTTTTTGGCTTTCGAATATCGCTTCTGTAGGGAGACAAAAGCTGCATACGGTTTAACAAACTGATTAATTGTTTATAATTCGAAAATTGAAAGGGTGGCTTCTTATCCATGTCGGCATAAAATATACAGGCGTGAACGGCTACTCCAAATGTAACACAGCTTACGCCTAGTAATTTCAAGCCTAAATCATTGACATCCTGAAAAATAAAATCCATAGCAAGTGACCAGCTAGAGAGAAACAAGGTAATGATGATCGTTAGGTAGGCATTAAATCTTCGCTGTAGCTTACCTTGTATTTTCTTTGCTTCTTCCTTTAAAGCGATAAGTTGTCGACCATTCAAAAGCCCGATTTTTTTCAAGTACTCCATTAATTTTGCTTGCATAAATTCCTCCAGCCTACCATGATCAAGCTGATCCTCTTCATTAAAGGCATGCGGAAATTTTCTTTTTAACAGCCTTTGATGAGCAATCCGGGCGATACCTATTGGAAGAAAACTGAACACCAACAATACGCTTATACTAAGCATCGCATCACTGGAAGCCATAGCGCTTTGTTGTATATATACTAAAATTGCCACATAGCACAAGAACGACAATAAGATGGGCAAATAAGCCATTAAGAATTTCCGCTTATTGGTTGCCAAGCTAAGGTAACTCAATTCATTATTAAAGAATTGAAAAACCGTTTTTGCTTGATCCGAAATATTCTGTTCAGAAATCATCGTGTAAATTTTTAATTAAACATTTACGTTGATTACAATACAAAGATATTCCACTTATAATCTTTTTTTATCAAAATAAATAGAAAGGCAAAGATCTTCCAAGTTGAAGCATATATGGTATATAAAATGCTCTATCGGTCATCATAGAAAAATGAACCGATAGAGCCGTATCAGGTATGAAGAATAATTAGGCTATTTTAGGATAAGCTCTTGAAGAAAGATTACCATAAGAAGCACTTCCCCAACCACCATCGTATATTTTCTCGACCTTCTCCGGTGATGAAAAATTTGATTTTGCGATGAAACGCTTGGCACCGCCGCTGCCCTGTATACCTCCCGCCAAATACACTCCTCCATGGCTATCGAAGGCAAGACCGAAGTACGAGCATTTTTCTCCCGCCTCACCTGCAGTAGCAAATTGACAAAGGTATTTGGCTTCCCAGTTAGCGCCCTGCGTATTCTCCACCCTCCATGCACGCCCACTAGAATCCAGCAAGTAGGCACGATCGTCGCCGTCGAAGGCTATATCAATGATGCCCGTTCCACTACCAAAAGGCTGATGTGGATTACCCGCAGCACCTGTTACCTGAACGGTGCTGTAATTCGTTTGCGGATGTTTAAAGGTATAGATTTTACCCCCTTCAGTCGCAGAGAAGAAAAAACCCACGTCATCTTTTCTGAAAGCAAAAGCATCTTTCCCTTTACCGCCGGACAATCCTCTCAAGTACTCAAAACCAGCACCTTCTTTTTGGCGATAAATCTGGTTGGCTTGCCAGCCAAAATAATGGGTACCGTCGGAAGTTGTTGCATTACTCCAGCCTGCTCCGTGCTGGTTATCAATTGCTTTTCGGATTCGTTCGCCATTACCACCATTGTGTACATAAATATCTCCGTTATCTGCCTGATTGCCCGGAAAGGCACCATCGTAGTAGGTAATAGCATAGATCTGATCAATTTCGCTATAAGCAGGTGGCGTAACAGGCTTCGGTTCCGCAGGCTTTTCGGCTGGTTTCTCTGCTGTTGGCTTCTCTGCAACCGGTTTATCCTCTACAGGTTTTTCTGGAGTTGGTTTGTTCTCCGGTACCGGTTTTGCCGGTATCTCCTCCTCGTTGCTAGGCTTTTTGTCTTTGCATTTACAATCGTCATCATGTTCTTTTGCACGCTTACAGACCTCTTCAAATTGTTTTAAAAAGGCTGTCAGCGTACTGATTGCTTTCGCGATTTCCGGTAGTTGATCACAGAGATCTGTGCAGGTTAGCTTTCCATCCTTCGGTTTATCTGTAGGCGTCTCTCCCGTAGGTTTATCCGTTGGTTTTTCCGTCGGATTTTCTTCTTTCGGTTTATCAGTCGGTTTATCCTCCAATTCATTAGCTTCTTTCTCCTTTTCCTCTATACTTTCTTCCTGTGGAATTTTGCTGGCGCAGATGGTATCTTTTAACACCTTTTTAAAATCCGGTAGTCCGTTAATGTATATATTGTGGTCTCCCCCCGTCCGTAGTGCGAGACGCTTAAACTCCTTAATCATATTTTCCTCGTCTTCCTTCGTGGGGTATTTCAGCGTTGCATCTGGTGTGCCTAGGTAGGTATGTACCTTCACCTCGTTTTTTAAAGCTGCGGCAATGGCATTATCGTTTGCCTGGATCGCCGCAGGTGTTACTACCATGTCCCCCCCATCAAGCGATTCATCTTGCAACAAGAATATGGCTCGCTCGGCACCTTCACGCCAATTGAAATGTTCGCTCAAATCTTCTACCACACGTGCACCATCTTCTTGGGCACCCGAACCTGGCAGAGATTTTTTCACCCTGCTTTTGAGTGCCTTTGGATCGGCTCCCGCCTTTGCGGTTAGATATTCCCTCACTGTATCGTTAAATTTAGTATTGGGGAAGGTACCTTCAATTCCCAAGTATGTTACCCTTAGATCAGATGGGCAAGCTTTTTTGGCTTCGCTTACGGCCGCTTCTATTGCGGCACTGATGGCCTGTGCTTCGTCTTTCATTGACCCGCTCGTATCTATCGCTATAACGAGATCTACTTTTTTTGTGTTGTCGCTCATTTGTGAGGTGTTAATGATTTACTGTTATTTTTTTTAATAATAGTCACCGCCATGCCCTACTTATTTTGCTACCTTGAGTTTAATATCGAATCCTCCTTCGTTGTTATAATGACCAACATCGCCATATAGGAAAATTATTTCGCCGTCACTCGTAGCGCTCCAATCCATCACACCCGTTCCAATAGGTGTTATAACGTCACCAATTTTAACATGTAATTTACCAACAAAGGAGTTTCCTGCATCCCCCTGAGGGCCATGCAACGGGTAGCCCGGACCATAAGTGGCGAAACCAGAAGCAAGGATATCAATTACCTCACCTTTTTTAACCTGAATTCCGGTACCGATACCTTTTTCCTGTACCGCAGGAAGGTAACCTTCCCAACGTTGAGAAACGCAACGATCCTCATAGTCTTTACAGCCGCAAGGTTTTTCTTTTTCCTCAATACTTTCCTCTTGGGGAACTTTACTGGCGCAGATGGTCTTCTTGAGTACATCTTTAAAATTGGCCATCCCTGAAGTATGAATAAAATGTTCACCTCCGGTTTTTGAGGCCAGGCGTTTAAACTCCTCGATCATGTTTTCCTCGTCTTGCTTGGTAGGGTAAGGTAACGTGGAATGTGGAGCACCTAAATAGGTATGCACTTTAACATTATGCTGAAGCGCAGTAGCGATGGTATTGTCATTTGCCTTGATGGCTGCTGGTGTCACCACCATCTCGCCTCCATCGAGCGATTCATCCTGTAACACGAATACGGCCCGTTCAGCTCCTTCACGCCAGTCGTAGTGTTCGCTTACATCTTCAACGGCTCTAGCACCATCTTCTTGTGCACCAGAACCAGGCAACGATTTCTTTAGCCTACTTTTTAATAGTTTGGCATCAACACCCACCTTTTGAGTCAAGTAGTTTCGCACGGTTTTATCAAATTTCGTGTTAGCAAATGTTCCTTCCATTCCAAGGTAGTCCACTCTTAAGTCGGAGGGGCAGGAGCTTCTGGCTTCATCTACCGCGCCAGCGATTGCATTACTGATTTCTTCTGCAGTGTCCTTCATTGATCCACTCGTATCTATTACGATGACAAGATCTACTTTTTTTGTTTCGCTCATTTTTGTTTTCCTTTATTGTTATAGTTTATAGGATATATTTAATTGATTATTACATTCGCTTATAATGTAGTCGATAGCGGTGGAAGTCACTTCTCCCCCATCATGGGACAATCCTTCACATCTATTTCAATGTTGAATTGTATTTATTTCAAGAAAATCTTTATTCTATATATGAATTAAAATTTCATGATAAACACATGAAATTAACATAAAATTAACTTTGGTGTTTTTTATCGGGTGATGCAAACGTAAACAATTGCTTAAAAAGCAAAAACATATTTACACATACAATACTCAGTTTTACACATAATTGCTCACCCATTACACGAAACAGGTATTTCGACAAAAAAATGTAAAAAGCATCGATTCTTGCGCTTTGTTTCGGTTGATCTTTTAAAATTGGTTTACCATTAATTGAGCTTAAATGGCTCTTAAGGACATAAATATGAAAGAAAATCAGTGATCGAAGGTATTCGGTTTTCAGAAATTCGAACATATTTAAAACTTTTGGCTTAGCCCATAGCTCGTAACTCATAACCTAATACCGAAATCAAATAGAGCGGAGAGATCTCAAGCTTCTAGATGTATTTATTGACAAGTGATCAGCTGATTTTAACATGGCTCCACTTCATGAGCTACCTAACTTTGTAATCAAAACTTCAAAGTATGTCAGTAAACAAATTAAAATCGGTTGCAGGGATCTCCATTCCCGACAGCGCCATTGCCGCACAGGCTACAGAGCTTCTATTAACACATGGAACACCTTTTATTTATAATCACTCCTTACGCGTGTTTCTATTCTCCTCATTAAATGGAATACGGAAAAACCTCCCCTATGATCCTGAACTCTTATATGTAAGTTCAGTATTTCACGATCTTGGGCTTACCTCACACTATAGCAGTCCGCATCTCCGCTTCGAAGTTGATGGGGCAAATGCGGCACGCGATTTCCTGAAAAGCCATGGTGTTCCAAAAGAATCCCTTCAGCTCGTTTGGGACACTATCGCGCTGCATACAACCATCGGCATTGCCGAACATAAAGAAGCAGAAGTAGCTTTAATGTATTCAGGTGTAGGTCTTGACGTCATGGGGGAAGATTACGAACATCTTTCGGAGGCGCATCGAAAAGAAATCATTCATGCTTTTCCAAGGACAGATTTCAAGAAAAAAATTATTCCCACATTTTTTGAGGGATTCAAGCATAAAACGGAGACCACCTTTGGGAACATCAAGGCAGACGTCTGTGCGTTCATGATTCCTAATTTCGAGCGGAAGAATTTTTGCGACTGCATTTTGCACTCCCCTTGGAGTGAATGAGATATGTTTAGCATTCTTCAAATACCAAGCCAGGTACGGATTATCGTATCTGGTTTATCAAGTCATACCTTATTCTTACAGCATCTCTCTGCTACATGATTGGCAAGAATCTTTACGCTCCTAAACTTAAGAAACATACACGATAGTCATTTGGGGACATCTGCGTGTTACGTTTAAAAAAATGGCTGAACTGGTCGGGACTCGTAAAATTGAGATTGTAAGCGATCTCCTTAATAGACTGCGAACTAAACTGCAATAACCGTTTTGATTCGGCAATAATCTGACCATCTATGATAGCCTTTGCTCCCCTTCCGCCACATCTATTACATAGATCTGTTAATCTTCTGGTAGTAACATGCAGTTGCTTAGCATAGCCGGCGACATCATGTTTCGATCGAAAATGAGTGCTCACCAATTCCAGAAAGTTTCTGAAAAGTTGTTTATCTACCGTATCGAAAGCATCTAATAGTGCCGCGTTTGTATTCGCTATTTTGATCATGATAATCTTAAGATAAGCAGCTAATACATCCAATTTATTGACATATTCTTTTGAAGCAAATTCCTGATGAAAATTTTCAAACAAAGGTCTTAACAACGCTAAATCGCGCTCATTAATATAGATCTGTTGGTTAGCAGAGGCATTATTAAACAAGACAGCTTTGCAATTTGCAGCGCTGGAGGGTGTCCTTTCCCAAAAGCAATCTCCAAAAAGCAATTCATACCCTTCGATTTTGCTTCCCTCATCAAAATGATAGATCTGACCTTTCGCAATCAGTAAAATCTGCTGCCCAGCCATTGAAAAATCGCATCCATCAATGCGGAGATTTCCAACCCCATGGCTAACTAAAAAAACACGATTATAAGTCACCCGTCTCGGTGCATGCACCGGTATATCATTCAGATTCCAATAGCTCATCGCAATCGAATCACTGATTTCCCTATCGATGATTATGCTGTCAAAAGGCGTAGTAGCTTTCCCTAAAACAACATCCCTATTCATATTTAATAAGCGTTTATGATCACCTATTTTCTCCATCACGTCCATCATTTTTAGCGAATATCGTCATTCCTATTTTAATTAAAATTAACATTCAAACTCCTGAATGCCCTATCACAGAACCTCTATAAACTGTAAATAAGGAGCCATCACTTCTTTTGTAAAAGCCGGAGGTTTTAAATTAATATCAGCCAAGAAACGCTGCGTGTTACTCCTATCATAATAATAGGTGTTTTCATAAGCTTCTACCAAAGATTTGCCTTCATGAATATCTTCTGTAAATAAGCTTAGAAGCGGATATATCGGAAGATCTGTATCATGGCGCCATTGGTTCAGCCATTCATGATATTCCATACCTTTTAAATCCAACCCAAAGTATTCATTGATTTTTGCACAGAAATCAGTAAGAGAGACATCGTTTTCTGGTAGTGGCGAAAGATGGAAATTCTGCCCAATGGCCTCCTTTTTTTTACTGATATGGGCAATCGCTTTACACATATAATCTACTGTAGTCAACTCATCTTTTAATCCCATTACCAAGGGAAACGATCCCAGCTCCGCGCAACTACGAATCAATGCCCCCCACCATTGGTTTCGCACGGTGGCACCCGATGTACTGTGGCAGACAGCAAAACCTAATCTAAAATTAATAATAGGCAAACCCTTATTTCTCGCTTTCTCTGCGATCCTCTCCATTACCCATTTACTTTTAATATAGGCTAGATCGCGGCTCACGGCAGGCAAATTCTGCTCGATGGAATCGTTTTCGTACATCCAGGTTTTGCCCGTAAAAGGACGACCCCAGCTAAACACCCCCATCGATGAAAGCAACACCAGGTGTTTAACTTTCCCATTTACAGCAAGGTGTAATATATGATGCAGGCCGTCAATATTGGTTTTTTTGATCAGCTGGTAGGGTTGCACATAATTAACTAAACTTCCCGAATGGTATATTACGTCAATGGTATGAAGCAATTGCTCATATTCATAAGCCTCCATACCGAAGTTCGGTAGGGAAAGGTCACCTTCATAAGGTATCACCCGCCTACCGTATTCTCTCTTAAAAGCCAGCTTAAATTTTTTGAAGGTGCTATCTATTCTTCTCCATGCATCTATTAAACCCTCCGCTCTTATTAAACAATGTATAGTTGCCTGAGGATGCTGCAATAACAACTCTTCCAGCAAATGCGAACCCACGAAACCCGTAACGCCTGTTAAGAAGATATGCTTTGGGTTAGTTAGCAACTCCGCATCCGGCACCTGTTCAATGGAAAAATCAAATGGCAATTCCGCATCTTTCAACAGCTCCTGTATCGTTTGTTCCTCTTTTATTTTTTGAGGAAGCGTTACTTCATCACCAATAGAAGGTACATTATTTTTTAAAATAGGTCCTTGTGTTTGCATAGTATCTGATTTGACTAGTGCAAATTGGTCATCCCTAGTCGAATAAGAAAAATATTTACACAGAAAGGTTTCTAGCTAGGACAAAACCTTTAATTAAATTTTCTTTCTAGAAAATCATATATCTAAATAATAACAAACATGAATCTATTTAAACAGAAAACAGGCCATTCGAATCGCTCAAGGTGACGGGATATAGAAAACGCAAAACAATTCAACGACTTCCCTACTTAACAACCCAACGATCCTCGCAACTGGCAATGCGCAAGGCAATGATTAAAGAAAAAGTTCGATATGAACCGTTGTACCCTGATTTTCGGCCGAATCTATTTTTATATTACCCTTCATATAGTCTACCCGATTACGAATATTACTCAGGCCAATTCCCGGGCCTTCTGTACTGTAAGGATCAAAGCCTTTTCCATTATCTTCTACGGTGATAAGGAAAAGATTACCATTCTGTAAGCACTGAACCATGATATGAGGTGCCATACCATGACGGATGGCATTGCTAAGCAGCTCCTGAACAATACGATAAATATTGACCTGTACGATCTCGTCCATCGTCCGTTGAATACCATCTGCCTCAAACACAACGTGGGTCGTTTTCGTGCTAAGTGAATCACAAAGGTCTGCAAGGGCGGTTTTCAGTCCCGATCGGAGAAGGCTTTCGGGCATCATATTCCTTGCGATCCGCCGCAGCTCGCCTATAGAAGCATCGAGTTGCACAAGAGCCTCTTCCATAACAGGAAAGTCGTCTTCCATTTGCTGGCCTGAAAGTTTAAATCTAATTCCCGAAAGCGCACCGCCAAGACCATCATGTAGGTCACGGGCGATACGCTTCCGTTCACGCTCTTCTCCCTCCAGCATTGCCTTGCTTAAATGTAATTGCTGCTGTTGTTCCATTTCGCGAAGCTGCTGGCGGTGGTTGATTTCCTTTTGTACGGAAAGTTTCTTATTATAACGCAGGTAATAAAATAAAAAACCAATAATCAGTAAAAGAACAAGACAACCCGCGCTCCATAGGAGGCTATCGAGTTTTGCCGTATGTGTGCGAAAATCGCTTTCACGCTTTTTAGCAGTGAGGGTTACGATCTCTTTTTCTTTCTCGGCAGTTTGGTATTTTTTCTCCAATTCATGTATATCCGTTTTATACTTCGCCTCGTTTAAGGTATCCGCTAATTCGATGTACTTCTGGGACCATTCGTATGCTTCTCTTGTCTTTCCCGCTCCGGCGTAAGTCATAGCGAGCTGCCGATAATAAAGTTGTCTGTCTAGTGGCATAAGGATTTTGCTCTTCAAGAGATCCTGCATGACATTAATGGCAGCATAATAATCCTGTTTTTTACGTAGGCTTTCAAACTTGAAAAATCGCAAGCGGTTGACAAAGTAATTTTCGGTCTTATCCGAAGCGAAAGCAATCCCCTTATCGAAGCTATTCACTGCTTCCCCGTATCGTTTTAGGTAATCATAATAAAGTCCCTCACAGTAATAATATTGTATATGCGCGTTCGACTGCGGGTAGTCCTTTAAGATGGCCCTAACTTTTTCAAGCTGTAGGGTAACTACCTCCGGTTTATCAAGATAAATATTGTTTTCAGCAATGATCAGCGCAACTTCAACAATCGCTTCCGGCTTTCGGTAAACATCCTGCGGCTCAGATTTCTCAAAAAACTGTAACGCTTCATGGAGATATTTATCGGCTTTTTCCCGTTGCTTTGCATTTAATATACTGATGCCGACAAACTTATTCGCATTAGCTATCAGGAACAGATCGTCCGTCTTTTTAGCCAAAGGAAGCGCATGATTAATATAAGCATCCAATCCACCTTTTTCATTACCCTTCATCTGTTCGAGCGCCCCCAATAAAATCCAGGCATTACTTCTTACCTTATAGGCTTCCTGATTATGCTTGATTTGGGATAACAGCGAATCGCTTTTATGTAAATTCCGCTCGACAGGTCCGAGATCAGCCGTGCCAAGTATAGAAAAAGCCCGGTAATAATAGGACGCTCCTTTTAAGAACCCGTTATCGTCAGAAAGAGCGATACCGGCATCCAAATAATAGCTGGTTTTTTCTGCATTCTTCGCTCTTTTGTTGATTTGCGAAAGTAAATAAGCAGCTTGTGCCTTTGCGCTATCCGTACTGGCAGAGGAAAATTGCTTTTCAAGTTTGTTGATATAAGCAGTATCATCAGCCAGTTTAATCATCATCTGCGCTTTTGCACAGAAAAATCCCGCAAAATAAAGCAAAATGAAGGCGTAAATTTTCATCAAAAATAGATTTCAGGTTTTGTTCATTACTGCATTAATTTTGCAATTATACGCATTTCGAAGATTATCAGCTAATAGTCGCATCATCCTATTTGAGCGAATCTCGAGTAAGCGAGAGCGTTCGAAAAATATCAAAAGCGATCTGTTCTTTAAAAAATATGATCTAAATATCCAATCAACCTTGCCAGATTGGTCGAAAAAAGCAACTAAACATTGGTCAAAAACAAACCCTTCCACTTCCCTCAAGGTGACGAACGTAGCACTCATTCCTTAAACACAACCAGTCAACTATTACCGGCGTTATTTGTAGGAAATAATTCTAAACTCGTCCTCAAGACCATAACCATAAGTTTGATAATCGTTCCCGGCATCATGGTGATGGATATTATACCACTTACCAGGATCTACTAGCCCCGGATCTGGGTTTTTATGATGCGGCCCCAGTAAATTCTTTAGGCTACCAATTATTTCTACTTCAACTTCATTTTCACCCTTCTTAACGAACGATGTGATATTCAAATTATTAGGCTCTGTGAAAATAATGCCCGCATATGCTCCATTTACTCGTACCGCAGCAACGGTTCCATTCCATTTTCCCAGTTGAACATACACGTTAGCCACTTTTTCTTTGAGATCAAATTGTTTGCTATACTTAATACCAGCACTATACATCGGCAAACCTTGTGTATTCCATGTTCCTACTTGTAATGGTTTAGGCTTTGTGATTTTGAATCCCTTTTCTATTGGTTCTAAATTGAAATCACCTACGATATAAATTGGCTCAATCTCTGCAAAAATGCTCATCGGTGAAATACTAACAGTTATTGAATTAAAGCCGGGTACCAATTGCGACGAAACATCAAAAACACCGAAAGACCTATCAAGCCACCATTGATTTTTGAGTGGTTTTAGCTCTTTACCGTTAACCGAAACCGTGGTCCATAAGTTAGGCTGTTCTAGCACCGCTTTAAAAGTACTGGTGTTAACCTCTTTATCAATATAAAAATGATAGGTGGCTGTATAACCGGTACCTGTTGAAAAAGTATCGCGCGCCACAATCTTATCCCTAAATTGAGTTCGATTATTCCAAGGGTTACCCATCCCGTCGCTAAATCCGTAGTGCTTAAAAGCCTTATTAGAGGCTATTCCAACATGCAAATCCTGGTGTAGACTATCTGGTTTCCGGATCACTAAATCACAAAAATCAATCATCAATGTATTATTTTTTGGCCTTTGGATCTGCATACCGCTTGTCTCTATCATATTTAAAGGAATGGGATGATGATACGGCTCAAATTTTGTCGTTTCTGCGTTAGCAACAAAAAACAACCTACTACCGGCGGGTTCTATATCGACATCCAAAATAAGCTTACCTTCACTCACCGTTTCCGGAAAGTCAGTTATTTTACCCGTAAAGGGGTCTAAAAGTAAAGCGTTCACCCCGTCGACCTTTATCTTTCCCCGTGTTTTTTCCGTCATACTGGCGTTGGTAAGAAATATAATTTGACCATCTGAAAGTTGACGGCGATGATGGTATAATTTACCTCCTATACCATCAATAGAAAAATTATAATTTGGAAGCAACCTTTCTATTTCTTTGACATCACTGGCAAATCTGATATTTTTCTTTACTTCGCGGAATACGTTTAACCTGGCATCTTCTACGCCATCAATAAATTGAGGCTGCTGAAACAAAACCACTCTACCTCCCAGCTTTATAAAGCGCTCCAGTAATTCAAAGGTTTTCCGATCAAGATTTTCCATTCCTGGCGGAATTACCACCGTTGTATAGGCACGTTGGCCAACAACAAATTTCCCGCTATTTACAGCACCCTGATCTTTGATGATATTTTCAGATCCCAAATCGTATTCGGTATGCATCCTTTCGAGCGCTGTTACAAAATCATTAAATGTTGTACCAATTTCATAAAAACGCTTATGCGTCTTGCCATTAAAATAATACATCCAAGCACTCGTAGTAGGCTCTAAAACCAATATATCATTTTTCTGCTCGCCACTAGACAGGGCTAAAGATAAGCGAGCATAATAGTCATTCAACGATTTATAATAGGGCCACCACGGCTCATGGTAAGAAAAGCTGGGTGGATAATCGTATTTCCTTGACCCAGTGATCGTCATAAAAGACAAGTGTTGATTAAGAAAATTTACACCGAGCACATACTCCCAGTCGGCCAGCCGTTTCATATCCTTAAAAGTAAGCTCCCAACCCGATCCTCCGTAAGTTTCAGACAATGTTCTACTTTTATTCAATTGGTTAGCAACACTTGCCAATTCCTTTACTGCCCTGATATTACCAAATTGTACTGGTTTTTCCTCATTGAACTGGTTAAATAACATATCTATACCAGGCATCTGCATCCAAGCATACATAGCCATATTGTCTGGCCCGTGATGAGGGCTTGGCCAGCCGTGTTCCCAATAATGTCCTGTCCAGGTTAATTGGTGATTTTCCATATAACGGAACATGGGTTTAGACCACCTATCAATAAATAACTGCAACAGTACCTGATGATAATTGTGCCTTACTTTTCTCCATTCACCTACTTCTTCAAATAAGGAGGGTAAGTTAGTTTCTAGTTCATAACCCCATGTTTTCTTAAACTTTTTGAACAGATCGGGTGTCCACCGAATACTATGCTGCCCTTCATTAATGATTGTTGGCTCATCAGAAAAGACACCAACAACTGATTGCCCAAAATCTTTACCAGCAACTTTTTCGTAGCCTTTAAACGTAACATCAATAAAGGTTTGCGTTACTCCCTTAGCCAACAAATCTACATAGGAAACACCTATTGGCCCTGCCACAGAACCCCTATTAGATTTTTGATAGTTCTTTTTCTTGATGATAATATAATTCCCGATTTCTCCTTTAAACTGCCTGTAACTTGCAGAGATATCCTTCGTTTTTTCATTTTCAACTTTCAAGACTAATAAAATGCTATCGGCCATTGGTGGAATCCTATCGGCCCGCTCCATGTATAACATTTGTCCTTGGTTGTAGGCCGCAGGCATCTTCTCTCCAACAAGGCCTCCGGCAAAACCTGTTGGATAAGAATTTTCATCATAGATCCATACATCTAAATCAAGCTCTTTGCTTCTATTTTTTGCATATCGGAATAACTCGTACCATTCGTTAGATAAATATTCGGTTATCAAACCTGGACGGGGATGAATGATGACGCCGCCAAAGCCGGCACCTTTATAATCGTTCAACATAGAATCGATTATATCTTTCCCTACCTTTCCATTCCAAACCCAAAATGGTACCGGTTTAAATTTTTTACCGGGTATTTGGAATGCTTTTTTCAGGGAATCTAAGGTACTTATTCGGTCATCCACTTTTTTGAAGCTATAAGATTGGAAAAGCAAGATGAGGGGCAATGTAACTGTGAGTAGGAATTTTCGGGCCTGCATAGTATAAGATGGGTGAATAGACAAATGGAAACTTTATGAAATTATTCTTTTTGCAAAAAGTGTGGGGGCTGTCTAAAATTCGCTTTTTTTTGTCATATCGACTAAGTGATACTTTTAAGAAAGCCCCCTGGTCAAGCTTTATTGATAATCTGGATTAAAGATCCTCGATTTATAAAACGCAGCACTGCTTCTAGTTCGATTATATAATGCTGAACCTGTTACAGAGTAAAAATTGACGGTATTATTCGTCCAACCCGTTACATGATCTATAGGCCGGATTGCTACAATTTCTCCTGAAGGCTGGTTGCCAATTCCTTTCACAAAATTCCGATCGGCAACACCCGGTGCGTGCGTAAATGTTCGCGTTGTTTTGTCGAAGAGATAGACTCCTTTATTATTATCAGCATTATCTACATTGACGGTAATCCATAATTTGTCATGATCATAATAATAAGGTGCAATATCATGCCCATACTTACCCGGAAGCACTGCTCTAAAGTCTACATCCTCTACTAATTTGGGGTCTGCAGCGGTTCCCTCTACTTTCAACGCAGTAATGACCTGATTGAGTGGATCCCAATAATTCCCACTATTTAATGGCAGCCAGCCGGTTACCCATAAGCGTTGATAGGTAGGATCCCACAGAACAGCATGTGCGTCTCCTAAAGGAAATTCGTAAAATTTACCGTGATTTGGGGGAGCCTGCGATGAGGAATACACCCGTACCCAGTTTCTCTTCGATGAAGCGAGCGCTATATTTCCATTTGGTAGTAATTCAGCACTATGTAGTGATACCTGAGGCTCAAAATCTCCAAAACCCATTGTCCATATTTTATTTCCAGAGGGGTACGCTGCGATGGTAGCCAACCTACCTCCACAGGTAGCAATAGCCTGAGTGGTACCGGCAAAAGCGCTTGTATTTCTCAATTTAACATCCGTTGGGTCGTTCCATAACGGTATCTCCTCGGTTGCACTATAGCCCCGGCCAGTGGTTGGTTCGAATGTCCATTTACGTGCATTTTCTAAATTCCAATCGGTTACACTCGGATCATACGCCTCCAATAAATCATTGGCTTGATTGGTGAGGGCTATCCAACACCCACAAGGCGTTGGAGCAAGCGCTAATCCCTTATTTTCTGCTAACTTGGAAGCTTTCTCTTCATGGGTATCCACTAGGGGGGCCGTTTTTTTACATCCTATAAAAACGACAAAAAGCATATATAAGAATACGTGAACCTTTATTTCCTTTTTCATAAAGTATACATTTAAAGAGGTTTAAAAAAAATCATTTTGCAACAGACTCAATCTTTAATAGCCCGGATTTTGCTGTCCACTTAATTTCATATTAAGCTGCATTTCTGCATATGGGACAGGAAATAGCAAACGATTTTCTGTCACGTTATATGTTTCGGGTGTTAAGTAGCTATATTGTTGTTTTTGAAGGGCCCCATATGCACTCATCACCGAAATAGCTTTTCCGGCACGGACCAGGTCTAACCATCTTTTGTTTTCAAAGGCAAGCTCAACCCTACGCTCCCTCCGTATCGCTTCTCTTAATGCCTCTACATCGCTTACCGTTAAGGAGGCCAAACCGGCCCTTGTTCTGACCTGGTTGAGGTATGCCAGAGCCTCGTTGCTTTTACCCTGCTCGTTAAGCGATTCGGCCAATAAAAGCAAGGTCTCGGCATAACGATAAACCGGCCAGTTATCGTTGGTCTGATTGGCAATGGTATGGGGGTGCAGGTATTTTTTTATAAATGGACGCCCAATTTTACCCGGTGGCGCGGTATAGTTAACGATGCTATTTAAAGCGGTGGCTGTAAATGTATCGTTATTGTCGAAAGTACCTTCGGCAATAGCAATGGAAGCGTCAAGCCGTTTATCCCCACCTTCATATGTGTTTATTAAATCACTGGTTGGCGTATTGAAGCCCCCAAGGTCAGTAATTGTATTTTGTGACGGCCCAGTAATAACGGCAGATGAAGTCATCCTGGGAATAAAGTTGTAGATAAAGTTACTTGCCTGAGGTGTAGCCAGATTAGCATCGTACTGTATTTCAAAAATCGATTCTTTCCCATTTTTGTTAGCCAATTCAAATGCGTCCGAATAATTGCTCCACAAACTGTAATTCATTTCTGTCACCTGCTTCAATAAGGGCTCGGCAGCAGCAAATTTCTTTTGCGTGATATAAACATCTGCAAGCAACGTAAATGCCGCTCCTTTCGTTGCTTTCGCATTTTGAGGAAATGTAGGAAGAGGCAACTTCAAACCAGCGTCGGTAAGGTCGGCTTCAATAAGCGCATACACTTCTTCAACAGTAGAACGCCCCAGGTAAGTTTCTTCCCGACTTCTAGCCTGCGAAGTGTATAAAGGTACACCACCATAGTACCTTACCAATTCAAAATAACAAAGCGCCCGAATGAATCGTGCTTGTCCTTCCACATAATCCTTGCTATTAAATGAAATATCATTGATATGGTCTAAGATATTGTTAGCAGCCGAAATAGCATTATAGGCTGTATTCCATTTGGCAGCCGTTTGTGAATTGTATTGGTCGTCTGTGAAATTTGCCACATTATACCTATCAACAACCACTATTGCTTGATCAGAAGCCTTATAATCATAGTGTGTATTGTCTGATCGCATTTCACCCATGATCCAAGCACTCTTAGATCCATAAACGTTGCGTAATGCAGCGTAAGCGCCATTAATAGCCAATTCAAAATCGGCTTGCGAGGAGAAAAAAGTGTTAACGTCTGTTTTTGTCCTCGGCAATTCATCTAAGAATTTATTGCACGACAATAAGTTCAAAGACGCGAATAGTACAATAAAATATTTTTTCATCCGTAAATAGTTTTTTCTAGCGGCATGAGCTCGTCTGGGTGAGGGCACCCTTTGCATATAATTGCTTAAAACCGCTATAATCATATATTAAGACACACTAAATGCTTAAAAATTAACGTTAACTCCGAAACTAAAAGTCCGCGCAACGGGATATGCTCCAAAATCCTGTCCTTGAGATACGCCGTTTAAACCACCAGAACTTACTTCCGGATTACCTTTATACTTTGTTATGATAAAAGCATTTTGTACGCTGGAGTAAACTCGCATATTTTTTATGACAGGCGCATTGTTAAACTTGCCAAAGGTATATCCCAATGATATATTGTTAACAGTAATATGCGAGCCATCGTAGATGAACATATCGTTATCGGCGCGCGCTAAAGCTGTAAATCCGGCCAGCGTGCGTTGGATCCGGCCATTGCCCGGCTCTTCCTCCGACCTCCATCTATTCAGTAGTTCTTTTGGCCCATTAAATGCACCATCCAAGTTGTACAAACTTTCGTCCATACCATTCTTTATTTTGTTCCCATAGGTACCCGAAATGCTTACACTTAAATCAAAATTTTTATAGCCAAACGTATTCGTGAGTCCAAAAATAAAATCCGGGTTGGGGTTGCCTATAAACGTTTTATCCTCTGGCGTTACCTTTCCGTCGCCATTTAGGTCTTTAAACCGAACCGTTCCAACTCTTGACAATAGAACCCCGCTCGCATTGTAAATTTTAGGTCCGGCATCAAATTCAGCTTGATTCATAAACACACCATCCGAAACGTAGCCATAAAACATACCCAACGGTTTGCCTACCTCGGTTCTCCAATCTGAAAAATCAGATAAAGCGGTAGTAGGATTATCAGCTATTGGCGCATTGGTTATCCCTAATCGTTGTACCACATTTTTGGGTATGGATAAATTGAAATCCGTATTCCACTTGAAAGCACCCGTCAAGTTTTTGGAGCTTATGGTAAATTCGTGTCCCCAAAATTTGATGTCGCCAACATTGTCTTGTATCGTGGTAAAGCCCGAAGACCTTGGAACAGCAACAGGATATAAAAGGCCCTCCGTTAATTTGTTATAGTAATCGTAACTGAACGATAACCTATCTTTCAGCAAGCCTATGTCCAAACCTATGTTAAACTGTTTATTTTTTTCCCAACTTAATAAAGGATTACCTAGTGTACTTTGCACCTTGCCGGGGGCTAAAGTAGAACCGAGCACATAATTGCTGTTATCTATTAAGTCGATAGCCGTATAGTCGCCGATTTCGAAGTTGCCCGTTACTCCGTAACTTGCTCTTATTTTCAGATAGTTCAATAAAGTTATACCCTTAAAGAAGGGCTCTTCGCTAACTACCCAACCACCACCAATAGCAGGAAAAGTTCCATAACGATTATCTTTACCGAATCTCGAGGAGCCATCTCGTCTCATCGACACCTCCAGCAGGTATTTTCCTTTATAGTCGTAATTGAAACGGCTAAAAAATGATACAAGAGCCCAAGCAGTACTGGTACTTTCATTTTTCGTAAACCTTGTAGCAGCGGTTAAATAAGGTATGGAGTTATCCGGAAAATCGCGCCCTGTTATATTGTTACGATAATCATTAAATTTTTGGGCACTGAAACCAACCAAGGCTCTTACATGGTGTACACCAAAAGTTTGGTCCCAATTAAGCGTATTTTCGGTTAACCAGTTATAACTGTTATTAAAATTGGATTCGCCGATTGCCGACTTATCTCCCGGAGGAGCGTTATCTATTGGCACATTGTTAAAACCACCTACTGCAGTAGAGGGGATGAACTTTTTTCTGGAGAAGAAACTTAAATCAGCATTTATAGATGTTTTAAAGGTAAAGTTCTTGAGAAAACCAAATTCGCCGAACACATTGGCCAGCACACGCGGCCTCGTTGCGTTATCGTCAGCTTCCAGTAATTGTCTTAACGGATTGGCCCAGGGAAATAAGCCAGGGAAACCTGTAACCCCCAATGCTAAGGAGCCATCTTCATTATACGGGCTTCCCATACTTGGAATCATTAACGAGCTGGCGAATATAGCTCTTTGGCCATCCACATTAAAACCATCTCCCTGCCTATTATTATGCTCAAGCTGTATGGATGGAGAAATATTTGCACCCAGCTTAATATTTTCAGTAAGGTTTAAATCGCCATTTAATCTTAGGGAAAATCTCTTGTAACCCGTATTTTTAACAATCCCCTCTTGGTTGAGGTAGCCTGCTACCATGCTTAGTGCTGATTTTTCATTTCCGGTTGCGATATTTAGGCTATAGTTTTCGATCCGACCAGTGCGTAGCAGCAAACTGTACCAATCGGTGCCTTCCCCATACTGTTCGGGGTTTTGATACTGTTCCGGAATACCCCCTTTATAGCCTTCATATTTGATTTTATCTTCATAAAATCCTTTCATATAGGTTGCCAGCTCCGTACCATTCATCACCTCCGGTTTCAGGTTTTTCATTCCGTTAGCAAGGCCTACATAAGCGTTGAAATTAACTTGAGTTTGTCCTAATTTTCCACGTTTAGTTGTTATTATAATAACACCGTTTGCCGCTCTTGATCCGTACAAGGCGGTAGCCGAAGCATCTTTCAATACCGTAAAGGTTTCAATTTCATCCGGGTTTATGTTGTTAAGGTTATCAGTAACACCTAACAGGGGAATACCGTCAACAACTACCAATGGTTCATTACGGGCCCCAATACTCGCAGCCCCTCGAATTCTAAAATTCATTCCCTGACCTGGCCGCCCAGTGGCTTGCGCAAGTTGTACGCCCGGAAGCTTACCTTGAAGCTTTTCGGCGAAGGTTCCGGCGGGTTGGTCTTTCATATCCGAAGCGTTTAAGGAAGCAACGGCTCCTACGATAGCTTTCTTCGTTTGTGTGCCATAACTTACCACTACGACTTCCGATAAAGATTGTTGGTCTTCTTCGAGCTGTATAGTAATTGGCTCAAAATCTGCGACAACTACCTCCCGCGCAAGATAGCCTATCGATGTAAAAACCAATATATCGCCGCTGGCTGCACGAATGGAGAAATTACCTTCTTTATTAGAAGTTACCGCCCTGTTTGCTCCTTTTACCTTGATTGTTACACCAAATAAAGGGCTTCCACCCCTGTCAGTTACTTTTCCCTTTAAATCTTTTTGACCCTGCTGTTCTTCCTTTTGCCGAATAACAATATTGTCTTCCACGATACTATAAGCAAGGTTATTGGCAGCTAAACACTTCTCCAGCGCTTGGTTTAGCGGTACATTTTTTATTGATATAGAAAGGGGTGCTATGCTTTCTAAAATTTGTGCATCACACAGTATGTTATACCCTGTTTGCAGACGAATTTTGTCTAGAATATGCTCGATTTTTGCATTTTTTTCATTGATTGTTACAAGCTGAGCAAAAGTCTTTGCCCTCACCTGTACAAACCCTACAATCATCAAAGCAATAATCAGTTTCATGATTAATAATACTTTACAGCTCCTGTTGCTATGTGTAGCCAGGATCGCATAAAATTTCATACTTTTGTATAATTTGGTTATTGTAAATAAATGGTTCCCAGAAAAATCGATTTATTATCAATGCCGATTCCCTTTTTAGGGTAGATCAGGGACGTTGCAACCGTTCCTGATTTTTTGTTACAGCATTTTACATATAGGTTTTTCTCTACTTCATTACGATTAACCTCCTTTCGCCGTTGTCGTTACTGAGTTTGAAATGCGCGGTACCTGTTAGTTCAAGGGTTTTCAATACCGCTGAAATATCCTTAAATCTTGACATCGTGCCCCATAGCATTTTATCTTTAACATCATCCTGATACACGACCTCTAAATCATACCATCTGGCAATTTTTCGCATGACGCTTTCTATAGGTTCATTGGAAAACATAAAATATCCATTTTTCCATGCAAGAATGCTTTCCATCTTTAAATTATCCGTAACGTAGAGTGTCTGCTGACGATTAACTTCTGCCTGTTGCCCAGGCTTCAATATTCTTGAAAACCGCTCACTGGAAATTCTTATAGATCCTTCCAATAGCGCTGTTTTGGTCGATTTTTCATCTTGATAAGCATTTATGTTAAAGCTGGTACCTAATACCTCTACCGATTGCCCCTCGCTTATCACTTTGAAAGGTTGATTTTTTTTATGCGCTATTTCAAAATACCCTTCTCCCGTTAAAGTAACTGCTCGCTCTTTGCCGGTAAAAGCAATGGGGTACCTTAAGCTTGAAAGCGCGTTCAACCATACATGTGATCCATCGGGCAGGATCACTTGAAATTGACCACCAGCGGGAGTTTGAATGGTATTGAGGCCCATATTTTTATTATCTTCAGCGATAGCTGTCAAATCATAAATGATTTGGCCATCGTCGTTCTTTGTTATTTTCACGCCGCTTTGTTCGGTGATTTCGCCACTTTTGATATCACTAAGATCTATTTTCCTTCCATCAGTAAGGATGAGCATGGCCCGATTTGCGCCAGGCAGAATTTCAGATTGGGAAACCGCTTGGGGCGAATGCGGCGTACGGTTACTCAGATAGAAATAAAAAGTGATGCTCAGAAAAAACAGCATAAAAGCCGCCACCGAAAGGCGCTTCCACAATTTAGTTTCGGGCTTTTCTTTTATTTTTAACTGGATGGTATGGAAGATTCTTTTCCGAAGTTCTTCATCAGAATTCGCAAAATCAGGGGGAATAGCTATTTCTTCCTCTAAATGTTCAACATACCAAGCATTGAGTTCTTTTATTTCTGCTTCGGTAAGTTGACCCTCTAAAAGCTTGTTAGCTAGTATTTCTTCACGACTAGGTGTACTCATCAGTAGATCTCTTTTTTGAAGAGTTCCTTTTGACGAACATTTCCCTTAGTGGGATTGTAATTTTTTTTAAAGACTGATAAAGAAATTTTTCAGTCCGATTCTAAGACTTCGGAGTGCTTTACCCATATGTGCCTCTACGGTCTTCTCGGAGATACTTAATTCTTCTGCGATCTGTTTTTGGGAATATCCTTTTTCACGGTTAAGTTTATATACCAATTTACATTTATCAGGTAGCGCATCTATCAATATATTGAGACGCTTAGCAACCTCTTGAAAGTCAAGCCACTCTTGCGTACTATGGTCTGCAAATTCCAATATTTCCATGGTGGCCTGTTCCTCACAGGTAGTTTTTCTTTTAAACCTTCTATTCAAGGCTTTCATTACATGGTATTTTACTGCAACAGCGAGATAAGAATTGAGCGATGTAGTGATTTCTATCACAGCTCTTCTCTTCCAAATGGTAATAAACATATTTTGGACAATATCCTCTGCTTCATTTAGATCAGACAGTTTATGGGCTGCTAAGGTGAATAGTTTTTTCCAATATCGGTTGTAGATTTCAGTAAATGCCGCCGCATCATCCCTTTTTAGTAAGCGCAGTAACTCCTGATCGTCATACGACTGATATACACCCATTTAGATTTTATTTAGCAATCAAATGTATAAAGAAATTTCAAGAGAGTAGAAAAAATACCGTTATTAAATCGTTAACATTATATTTTTTCCCAACAGTGAGTGAACCGTCCATGTCAAAGCAGCTCCTGCTCCTCGGCAATTGTAATTATTGTTACTGGTAACCGCTATAACAAACTTATGGGCCTCGCTCAATAATACGGTGCCAATTGCGCCTATTACTAATAATTAAAAGCGTTAATTACTGCTATTATTTAGAATTGTTCCATATAATATTATCTTTGTACCCGCAGGATCAAACAAAGTCAACTTAAGTGAGAATTTTCAAGCGGAATGAAATAGAAAGCACAAGCAAATCGCTCGATGAAAGCGCTTTCCACTCCTTATTTGATCTTCACTGGAAACGCCTTGTCGCTTTTTGTCAATATCATACCAACGATAACGAAATTGCTATGGACATCGTACAGGATATCTTTTGCTCTCTTTGGAATCGAAAAGACACATTACAGGTGCATGGTGACATCGAGCATTACCTCTACCGTGCCGCACGACTGAAGATAAGCGACTTTTTCCGCGAAAAATATAAACAAAACAATCAACAGGTATGCCTTTCTCAAGCTGCTTGCAATTTGGTAAACAACACTGAAGAGACCATTTATTATCGCGATCTCGATCGTTTCATAGAAGGTCTAGTAAACAAGTTGCCGTGCCGGTGCAAACAGATCTATACCTTAAGTAGAAACAGTGGCCTTCGTATCCCAGAGATTGCATCGCAGCTAAACCTGTCCGAAAAAACAGTCGAAGCTCATCTCACCAAGGCCCTGCGTTTTCTAAAAGAAAACATACAATTCCAACACACTGAAAAATAATTTTTTTTCGACTAAGGGTAAAAACCTCCAACTCCGACTTATATTATAAAAGGAGTTGAATGAAGGTTGATCACCGCTTATTGCAAAAGTATTGGTTAGGAGAGTGTACAGACGAAGAACGGTGTCTCGTAGAGTCCTGGATGCAAGACGGTGTGCCAGATGAAGTATATCCTCTACAGGCTCCACAAGGAGAAGAAACCGCCAAGTCGGTGCTCTGGAAGCGAATAGCAGCACAAACCCAGTTAAGTGAAGAGGTAGAGAACAGGCACATAGGTTCCAATAAAGCATCCATCCTGCTGAAAGTAGCAGCGGCAGTTGTCCTCCTAATTGGTATCGGCGGCTATATGTGGGTGCATGACGGTGGGCTACCCTTTCGCGAAAGAAAAGCAGTAGTATTTAAAACACTAGTTGTTCCAAACGGAAAGCGTGTCCTAATCGTGTTATCAGATGGAAGCAAGGTTCATATGAATGCGGGAAGTACGCTCCAATATCCAGAACGGTTCTCCAAAAACGAGCGGAAAGTCATCCTCAAAGGAGAGGGCTTTTTTGAAATACAGCAAAATCCCGACAAGCCATTTTATGTAGAAGCCAATGACATACAAATCCGTGTGCTCGGTACGCGGTTTAATGTCAATAACCGCAAGCCCAAAGAAAAATTCGTTACCGTTGAACAGGGCAACGTTCTAGTTACTGCAAAATCGTCCAAAGACACACTATTCCTGTCGGCCGGCATGCAGGCCCGATACACAGACGGAACACTTCAGGAGGCCCATGTAAATAGCAATCAGTATACCGGGTGGAAAAATGGGGAACTAATATTTAACAATATGCCCTTAGCCGATGTCATCTCAGAATTGGAAAGATGCTTTGCTGCTGACATAAAATTAGCCGACAAAAAATTAGCAGGTACCAAGGTACGTGCGCATTTTGAAAATGCTACCTTAAAAGAGGTGGTACACGATATCGCATTTGCTTTAAACATACGATATAAAATTAAAAATAAGGAGGTTACATTCGGAAGGTAAACACAAAAAGAACAGCCCGGCGCACGCATCGCCAAAATTGTTCACCGGGCCTGAGCAATGAAATTATTTTTTAGTCAATCACATTACCGTAATCAAAAATATGAACTTTTTGCTGTATAGCACCAAGCCATTTTCCGTTATTTGGAAAAAGGCGAGTCTTTTATACTTTATATCTCTCATTAGTTTGTCTGTCAGCGCGCAGTCGCCTTTATTAAAAAAGCGCCTTACCATCCAGCTAACAAATCTTCCCATTGCACAGATTCTAGAGGAGCTGGAGGCCAATACCGGATGCACGTTCGTTTACAGTGCCGATCTTCTTCCTGTAGATAAGCAAGCCAGCTTACACCTCAATAACGGTACGCTGGAATTTGCTTTAAAACAACTTTTGGGCGAACACATTGGCCGCCTCGAGGTAAATGGCAACCGTATTAATTTACAACCGTCAGCCGGTAAGGGAGATATCAGCGGAAAAGTACTGACCAGTGATGGCCAATCAGCTGGGTATGTTACGATTGGCCTGGATGGCAAAAAGATACAGGCAGACGAAAACGGACGCTTCCAGTTTCAAAAAATAGAAGTGGGCACGTATCAACTAACGGCCGATTATGTTGGCTTAAAGAGACAAACAAGAGAGATCATGGTTAAAGCCAACAGTACCACTGATGTTTCGCTCACCCTATACGAAGATGCCGAAGCACTGCAAGAAGTTGTTGTCAACGGCGAGCGCGTAAACCGTTTTGCCAATAAGGAAACAGACTATGTTGCGCGCATGCCACTTACCAACCTAGAAAATCCACAGGTGTACAGCGTGGTTACCAAACAGCTGATGCAGGAGCAAGTTTCCTACACCATTGCCGACGCCATCAGAAACGCCACCGGCACTGTCAGTGTCATCAACCCCTCAGGCGGATTGAGTGCTTATTTCCGGGGCTTCGGCGTAGGTATCAATGCCAGAAACGGTATGGAATCTACCTCCGAACGTTCGGCTATGGACCTCGCCAATATCGAGCGTATCGAGGTTTTAAAAGGCCCCTCGGGTACGCTCTTCGGCTCCTCCGTTTCCTCCTTCGGCGGTGTGGTCAATCTTGTTACTAAAAAACCCATCGAAGCTAAAAGAACAGAATTTGGCTATACCACTGGAAGCTTTGGCCTGAACAGGGTGACGGTAGACCTCAACGCACCGCTCGACGCCGAAAAGAAAGTGCTTTTCAGGGTTAACAGCGCCTTACATAGAGAAAGAAGTTTTCTCTCCTACGGTTTCAACAATACCTTCCTGGTAGCTCCGAGTTTAAGCTATCGTGTCAATGAGAAGCTTACTTTGAACGTAGATGCCGAACTTTTGCAGGTGCACAACACGCAGCCGATGAATTTTTTGATTCGCTCGGCCGACATCAAACAACCGAGTGATATCCTATTGGATTACCGTAAAACCCTTTACCATGATAACGTTGATGTAAAGAACCATGCAACACGCATATATGCCGAGGCCATCTATAAGTTATCTAACACATTTAAATCCACTACACTCTTTTCCTATGTTTCTGAGGATGTTGATCGCAGCTACCAACGTCCGGTTATATGGATGTCACCCAATACGGCAGTCAGGGCGTCAGCGGTATACGGCCCTGTCTATAATGGTTATACCAATTTACAGCAAAATTTTAACGGCACATTTGCTACTGGCGGCATCACCCATAAACTACTCCTGGGTGCCAATTACCGCCATTATTCGTCCAGCTTCCTTTTTGCCGAGGCACAGGTGATCGATCAGATTGATGTGACCCAAGCCTTCCAGCCCATTCTTCGGCAAAACATTGATGAAAAAGTGAGCTTCGCACCTTTCCCAACACCTACGCAAAACACCTATAGCGCCTATGCCTCCGATGTGATAGGCCTCTTGCCACAACTTTCTGCGATGCTATCACTGCGTGTAGACCATTTTGACCGCGAAGCCACCGAAGGAGAAGACGACGCCTTTAAACAAACCTCTTTTGCACCTAAGTTCGGGCTTGTTTACCAGTTGATACCCCAGCAGGTTTCTATTTTCGGCAATTACATGAGCGGCTTTCAGAATATGGCTCCCACCCTGCAACCTGACGGTAGCAGACAAGTATTAGACCCTATCTTCGCCAAGCAGGCCGAGGGTGGTGTAAAAACGGAGTTATTCAATAAAAAACTCAGCTTTACCGCCAGTTACTACCATATCAGGATAAACAATGCCACACGCACCAATGCTGATCTCTTTATCGTACAGGATGGCGAGCAACTCAGTAAAGGAATAGATCTCGAACTGATTACACAGCCAATAGAGGGCCTCAATATTGTGGCGGGTTATGCTTATAATAATAACCGCATCCTAAAAGCCAATCAAGATGCCAGTATTGATGGCAACAAAGCAGCAAACGCGCCAGAAAACGTGGCCAATGTGTGGGCATCCTATACTTTTCAGAAGCAGTTGAAAGGCCTAGGCTTTGGCGTTGGGATGAACTATGTGGACAAGATGTATAGAGCTACCGATAATACCTTTTTCATACCCTCTTACACCCTGGCAAATGCCGCCGTTTATTATCAAAAACAAGCATGGGGTATCCAGTTAAAGGCAAACAATATCTTCGATAAAAAATACTGGGACAATTGGGGCAACCCACAAGCCCCGGCAAACTTCGCAGCCAATCTCAGTTTCCGATTTTAACATATGATGAAAACTATCGGCGGCTAGGTGCCGCTGATAGCCATTGCTACTATGAACAAAAAAAACATCTTCGCGGTACTCCATCGGTGGATCGGACTGACAGCCGGCGCAATTGTCTTTATATTGGGCTTAACAGGCTGCATCCTTGCCTTTGCGGATGAAATTAAAGCGCTCACTTATCGGCATAAAGTAGAAGTCGAAATAGGTAAGCACCCCTTACCTTATTCGCAGCTCTTTGCTATCGCCCAAGACTACTGGGGAGCAGAAAAGCAGGTATCCGCCTTAGAGCTATCCAACGATCCCGCCAATGCATGGCATTTCCGTGCCTTTAAAGAAAATGTGAAGCGTGGCCTTTGGTATTGGGAAGAGAAGGAATATTATGAATCGGTGTATATCGACCCTTATTCAGGAAAAATCATTGATCATGAGAATGCTGAATTCGAGTTTTTCCGCATCATTTTATATCTCCATTGGAGCCTCCTGTTACACACAGAAATTGGACAACCCATTGTTGGAACTGCCACCGTTCTATATGTTCTTTTACTCCTAACAGGTTTATACCTGTGGTGGCCAAAAAATAAAAAAGCAAGACGAAAACGACTTTCATTTCTTTGGAAGCCTGGTACCGGCCGTAAGCGAAAAAACTATGATTTACATAATATACTAGGTTTTTACATGCTCAGCATAGGTTTGATCATTGCGCTCACAGGCATACTTTGGGCGTTCCCTTCCCTAGGCAAAAATGTAGTAGCTTTTTTAAATCCTGAAGAAACAGAAATAAAAACATTGACAAAAGCCTCTACCGTCATCGACAGCACCTACAAGTTTCAACCTTATGACCGTATTTTAGCCGACCTGAAAAATAACTATCCGGAGGCACAGGGTTTTGCCTTTTATTTTCCAAAAAATCAAAAGGCTTCACATACCACTGCTGTCGTCCGTTTTAAAAAAGCTTATCAGGCTGTTATCCGTGTGTACAACGATCAAACAGGGAATCTCATTCAAACGGATGCTTTTGAACAAAAACCCAGAGGAGAGAAATTCAGGGAAATAATATATGATCTTCATGTGGGAAGCATCCTTGGCTTACCCGGCAAAATACTGGCTTTTTCTGCATCGTTGATTTCAGCATCACTGCCTCTTACGGGGTTTCTAATCTGGTACAACAGAAAACGGAAACGGAAGAAAAGATCTTCAGCACTCCAATCATCATAGCTGACATTACTTGCTCCCTTATTAAACCTATTGTTCCATTAAGGCCAAACATCACTACAAACTTCAGGGCTCTTTAAAAACAT
>DATMSZ010000339.1:0-31947 GCA_035565175.1 Pseudosphingobacterium sp. | reverse complement strand
CTGTCTTTCCTTATGATAGTCCTTCTGTGGAGCTGCTTCGTTTGTTGGATCAAAGTTACGTTAAGGGCAAGAAGGTGGAGACGGTGGAAATTACAGAAGAGGAATTCAATATCCTGTTGGAGAAATGTGAACTTGTAAGTATCGCGTTAGACAGTATGGTGGCTATAATGGTTCAACGGATCACGAGCTATCAGGAGCAACTATCGGATGCTGTTGCCGAGGACCGGAAAGACGTACAGCAGGTCACTAAAACGACAGCAAAGACGGCATCCCTACAGGAGGCATGCGAGGACTTTTCCAGCTTCCCTTGGCCGGAGCGATACAAGCAGGATGTGAACGCATTGTTAGACCGGATTTACCAAACGCACCGCCCGGAACAGATCGTCATGCTGAACTACCATACCGGAGGATTCTCCGGCAGTAACCTTTTTCAGCAGGGGGAGGGCAATATCCAACAAGACGCTAAAGTTGAACTCTACTTAGTCGTCCTGATGAAAAATAAAGGTCCTTTTAACTTTAAATGTAAAGAGCAGGGTGTAGCTAGTGCCATGGTGGTTTACCTAAATGTAGATTATGTGAAAAAGAAGCTGGCAGAAGGAGACCGTTTCGTCCATACCCTTTGGACTAAAGGCTGGGTGCTGCGGAGGAAGTCTACGTTTACCCCTTCGTTTACTGTAAACGAGGTGGATTGGAAACGCGAATATGAAGGAGCGAAGCTAGTTTGGGAAAATGCAAAGGGGTGTATGGGCAATCTGAACGAGGTAATACTCGAAACGTCGGATTTAATGCTGGATAGCGGCATATTACTGTTGAAAGATTTCTTGGAAATCGGAGTTCATACCTATTTGCAATGTGCGGTGGGCTATATACCTAAGCGGTTGCATTTGACAGAGCTGATAGATTGGAGCTGTATTACCAGCACAAAATTACTGGATTTCACTTATCCTAAAAGCGAAACGGAGAGGGCATGTCTTCATTTGATGTTTAGGCCTGAACGGATTTGGTGGAAAAATGAGTCGACCGGATTATCAAAAACCCTACAATCGTTCTATCGGGATCAAGCAAACGAGATGCTCCGCTTTTTTGATGGGCTGTGTGGGGAAGTGTTGGAGGAGTTGGAAAGTAAAGTGGAAAAGCAGGAAGTTACAGAAGCATCGGTATGAAGAATTCAAAGTGGGAGCTGGGTATAGTTGCTTTGCGGGATATTCTGTTCGACATAACCGTATTAAATTCAATAAACACTAAAAAATGAACGAAGAAAAAATTGACTTCGAAATAGAAGAAGAAAAGACAGAAGAGCTTGTTAGTCACATCGACTATATTTTCAATCGACACAGATTAGAAGACTTGAGGCAACAACTACCGAAGCCCTATATTTAATAAATGTTCAGCTCTATTTTGGACCCGAACCAGTGAAAATAGAGGATTGACCTAGCACTGTAGAGGGTATGAACGAGGTGTTAATGAGTAACCTTCATAGGTTTGAATGAAGGGACATTGAATGTTTTTATTTCATTTAATTATAAAATTATGAGTCCAAATTTGCACATGAATAGCGGTGGTGTTGCACACGATAATGACTTTTCCACCCACAACAATTCTCACGCCACCAACCACATTTACCTTCATCCTGGTCCGAATCATGGAGAATTTGATAATTGGATGAGACAAATTGGTTCGCTACTACAGGTTGCACCAGCATATACCGCTCTCAAACCCGCGCTAGAATTGATTACCGCAACCTTTGCGCCTCAGCGGTTGTTTTTGATAAGCCATGCCGCTTTGCCTGAACTTGATGTTGACGCATATATAGAAATATTGGTTGTGATGGATGAAAACCGATCTACATCCAAACAATTGATGAAAAGTTTCTTAAAAATGGCTTGCTTCCGCCAAAAGGAAGTTATCATCAACTTCGATACCTCATTTAATATTGAAAAAGGCATTAACAGTGGCCATCCTCACTATTGCGCTTTTTGTAAGGAAGAATTTCTCGTGTTTTCCGGCAGCCCCTATAGACTTCCGATGCCATCAGTAGAAACAATGGATGAGTTAACGGCCGAATTACCTGAAAAATTTAATCAACTGATCTTGCAGTCGGACAGATTTTTGGTCGAGGCCCAAAGGCTGATTGAAAATCAATCTGCAAATTTAGCTGCTTTAATGCTCCACCAATGCCTTGAGTATATGTATAAGAATATTCTATTCATATATGGGCGTGACTTTTATAAGACACATCGTTTAAGCAAACTCCAACCGAAAGTTGGAAAATTTTTCCCGCAATTGCGCGGTCAAATCGACGAAACGACTATATACCTGCTCGACTCGACCCATGATGCGATAACCGCCCCACACTACGATGTAGGAGAAATTTGGAACGCGCAAGGTGTATTTAAAGATGTAGAGTGTACGTTGAAAAGTATGAAATCTGTATTTCAAACGCGAATGAGATTGTTGTTTGGAGATGATAAATAGGTCAAACTGATGGAAACTCTTTATTCAGTGAATCGGAAGTTTCATCCGGATGTATTGCACTCTTGCTTTTATACGATTGATTTCTCGTAAATTTATTTATTATGATACGCACAATAATAAAACCGACGAAACGTAGTTTGACCATCAAGTTGCCAGAAAATCTGATCGGCAAAGTGGTTGAGGTTTTAGCTTTTGAGGTGGAAGAAACGAAGGAAACAAAAAAAAGAATAACTAAGAAAAGCAGTGTGGAGCAATTAAAAAAGGAGTTTGCGGAGTTTTCGTTCAATGGCGGCGGTTATAAATTTGACCGTGATGAAGCCAACGACTATGAGTAAATTGCTATTGATCCCAATATTCTTTTATACAGTATCGACCTATTTGACCCAGTGCGTCTCTTGGATTTTTCACTATTGTGCATTTAAATATTTAGGGTATCAATATATGATGATTAAAAACCTGGATTGTGAGAAATAATAAATGGGCTTTTGTCAGGTTAAAAAGTTAAATTTGCAAGAGTAGTAGGAATGAGCTCCGAAATTCTGCTGAACGGTCTTATCACTTTTTTCTGAACACTCAAGGTGCATTTCCATTATAGCAATCCTTTTTCCTCCAACGATACCTTTATCTCCTTGTGCTTATCCCAGAATTTAGTTTTGATGGTATGCATTACCGTGTTGAATTCAGGCTGGTTTCTAAAAGGTTTAAATAAAGGATCTCTTTCAAGTAAAAGTATCCAGTATTGATAATTATCTACCTTAGTAAATAGCTTCAAGTGATCGAGAGTTTTCTTTCTGTCTCTCAGGTAAGCATAGTACATCGCTAGGTGTACATGCTTATAAATAGATTGGTCATTGTCTGCAAATTTTTTAAAACTGATTATGAATTTATTCGACTCCTCTTTAAAGCCTAATTTAGCTAGAACGATTCCAATAGTAAGGTCTACATTTTTAAAAATGTCTAATTGTTGAGCTTCACGCAGTTTGATAAATTGCTTGTAATACCGATAAGCGGCGCGATAGTCGCCAATGTAACAGTAAACATTCCCTATTTCCTGCAATATATGAAGCTGGGTACTATCTCTATCCAATTCTTTCAGCAACAACTGCTTCGTTTGTTCGGTATTACCGTCTTTGGCAAAAAGGATGGCTGCCTTTACCCAAGTGGCATAGGAATTTTCGGGATTGTACGTTATTGACTTATTAATGTAATGAAGTGATTCTTCAACAAATCCGGTTTGTATCAGCGCATTGCCTAGGTGTAAATAGTTAACGCTTGTGGTAGCAGAATCTTGTAATCCCGCATTCAACTTAACCCCTAGAAGCGCATACTCGAGGTATTTGGCGGTATTGGGAATAGAATAGTTATAAAAATCTGATAAAAAGTGGATGGCCAAAATGGAATTAGGATTGTATTCCAAGGCTTTTTCAAGATAGGGAATGGCAGCCTCATAGTCTTTTTGATGTGCATAAAATAAAGCTTTCGCGATCAGGCTCTCGGGCAAAAGAGGATCGCATAAAAGTGCTTTGTCTGCGTAAGAACCCATTTCAGCTGTATAAATTTTTCTTTCTTGAAAAAGATCCAGGTAGTAATAGGCGATGGCAGAAACGGCATAAGCAAGGGCAAATTGAGGATCTTCTTTAATAGCCTTTTTAAAATAGCTGATGCCTTGCTCTAAATTGGCGCGTCCGCCTCTATGTAATAAATCGCTCCCTTTCAAAAAAAGGTCATATGCCACCAAGTTCTCGGTTGGGTTTTTTTCAATTCTCGATCGTTCTTCTCGAGTAATGGTCGCTTGAACTTCTTTGGCAATGTCTTTCGCAATCTCCTGCTGCAATTGAAAAATATCTGTAACCTCTCTGCGGTATTGACGAGACCATAAGTGTCGATCATTTGGCGCTTCAACTAGCTGTACATTTAATAAAATTTGGTTGCCAATCTTTTGACCGCTCCCTTCCACAAAATAATTTACATTGAGCTCTTTGGCCATCTCGGGGATGGATTTGAATATGTTTCTGTATTTTTCGGACGATGTCCTACTCGTTACTCTCAGATCTTTTATCTTTTGAAGGTTATTTAGGGTAGATTCCATGAGGCCATTGATTAAATAGACATTGCTAGAATCATTACTGTCATTTTTGAAGGGTAATACGGCAATCGATTTTTCAAGTGGGCTTCTAGCGGATGAAGCTTTCATACCGTACTTGACTAAGATAATGGTTAATACAAGGATTAACCCGGTAGTTAATAGGACAAGAATGAGGCGTCGATTGCGGTTTTTGGAAACAACAGAAGGAGCGATGGTTTCTGGTGCTTCTTTTTTGCTATTAGCCGCTCCGGGAGGGAAGCCATAATATTCACGAAAGCACTTGATAAAATAGGACGTACTGCTAAATCCCACACGATGTGCTACCTCAGAAACGTTTAAAGAAGCGTCTCGTAGCATTGTCATCCCATGTTCTAAGCGCACTTGCCGTATTAGTTGGCTAACCGATTTACCCGTTAGCTTCCTAACCTTACGTAGCAAGTTTGAGCGACTCATATTCAACTCTTCAGCGAGTTCGGAAACGCCAAACTGCTCGTTGGAAAGATTTTTCTCCACGATAGAAGCAATTTGACGAATAAAGTCGTTAGCAAAGGGCTGATTATCAGGCATTGGTTTACATCTTATCTTTCCTATCAAATATACCTATTTGAACGATTATGCATCATAATTTATATCGATTCATCATAATTTATATTGTTATCGCAAAACTTGATGGTTTTATCCGCATAGCTATTTAGTGCATTGTGTGAACTAGAACGATCTTTACAACATAAAAAATCTAAGAACTAATACGAACCATTATGAAAACGAAAGAAAGAAATTTGTCAAAGGTAGCCTCTACATTATTCTTTTTAATAGCCTTGTTTATTATAAGCGGATGTGCTGGACAAGGCGATTCTAACCAAAAGGAAAATCCTGCTGACAATAAGCGCAAGGTAGCCGCTCCAAAAGTTGACATCCACACAGCAGTTGTAACGGGAAATTTGGAAGCTGTTCAGCAGCATATCGACGCGGGAACAGATCTAAATAAGAAAGATCCTTATGGAGGATCGAGTCCTTTAATATCAGCAGCATTATTCGATAAGCCAGAAATGGTTAAGCTATTAATCGGTGCTGGAGCAGATCTGAATTTTCAGAATAAGGAGGGGTCCACCGCACTTATTACGGCCGCATTTTTTGGTCGGCCTCATATTGTCAAAATGTTACTGGATAGTGGTGCCGATAAAACAATAAAAAATAAATATGGAGCTACGGCCTACGAATCTGTAGCAGCGCCCTTCAGCAAAGTCAAGAGTAGCTATGATATGATGGGTAAAATGCTTAAGCCTTTTGGATTGAAGTTAGATTACGCATATCTCGAAAAAATTCGGCCAGAGATAGCCGCCCAATTGAAATAATATACAAAGGAAATGGAAAGAATATGCCAGTTTTAGATAGAAGGTATGATATTGATGGAATGCGGGTAATCGCAATAGGATTGCTTTTAATATATCATATAGCAATCGGTTTTCAGCCTTGGGGGATGGTGATCGGGTTTATTACGAATGAAAAATCATGGGATGCTTTGTGGGTCCCCATGAGCATGCTGAACGTATGGCGGATACCACTTTTATTTTATGTGTCAGGTATGGGTGTTTATTTTGCCATCAGAAATAGAAGCTGGAAACAACTTTTGCTTGAGAGAGCTAGAAGAATACTACTTCCATTTCTTTTTGGGATGCTATTGATTGTTCCTCTCCACATTTATATATGGCAAAGGTATTATCATTTTGATATAGCATATTTACCTGGTCCGGGCCATCTATGGTTTCTTGGTAACCTTTTGGTTTATGTTACAGTATTCGCGCCGATTTTTTTCTATTTAAAGCGGCAAAAGAATAGTCGGCTGGTGAATTGGATGAAAAAGATATTTAGCAACCCGCTAGGCATATTATTAATGATGGGCGTATTTATCGCGGAAGTTTTGTTAATTGATCCGATGCCTTTTGAAATGTATGCGATGACATGGCATGGTTTCGCTCTGGGGTTGCTGGCGTTTTTCTTCGGCTTTTGTTTTGTCTTATGTGACACTACTTTTTGGAATATGATTCTAAAGTGGCGATGGCTGTTTCTTGCGTTTGCGATTACTTTTTTTGTAGTGAGGCTAACTTATTTTCAGACTTCTGCACCGACGTATATGCTTTCTATTGAATCGAATTGCTGGATTGTTTCATTTTTTGCATTTGCTTACAAATATTTCAATCACCCCAGTAGCATACTTGGCTATTTAAGCCAAGCAGCTTATCCCGTTTACATACTTCATATGATTTTTCTTTACCTAGGATCGTACTTTATATTTCCATTGGATATAGATGTACGTATTCAATTTTTGTTGGTTTTACTCTTTACAATAGCGGGGTGTTTCATTACTTATGAATTTCTAATTAGAAGGATAACCCTGATGAGGCTACTATTTGGATTAAAATGAAATCAGATACGTCTTCCGATTATTTGCCTATTAGCACCCTATTGAATTCGTCTGCATAGTACTTGATAATCGGTCATCTCTTTTATTCTATTTGTTGTTGGTTCATAGTAGGGTTTGACGAATAACCAATAACGAGTAACTAATAACCAACACAATCACTCGCTTCTCAAGGATTTCACAGGATTTGCTAATGCCGCTTTTACCGTTTGCACGCTGATTGTAACGAACGCTATTAATAGAGCAAGGCCAGCGGCAACGAGGAAGATCCACCAGGAGATATCAATTCTGTAGGCAAAATCACTCAGCCAGCTGTTCATTGCAAACCATGTAATTGGGAAGGCGAGGAGCGCCGCAACAGCAACTAAAAGCAGGAAATCTTTTGATAATAGTCCCACGATGCTACTAATATTTGCCCCAAGCACTTTGCGGATACCAATTTCCTTAACCCGTTGGGTGATGGTAAATGCAGATAGACCAAAAAGACCTAGACAGGCAATAAAAATGGCTACCCCTGAAAAGATGCTAAAGATAATTTGTTGTTGCTGTTCTGCTTTATAAAGATCAGCGAAGCGGTTGTCTAGAAAAGTATAATCAAAAGGCACTTCGGGCAAAAACTTTTTCCAAGTAGCCTCGATATGTTGAACAGCTTGCTGTACATTGCCCGAAATCCGAATAGAAATCCGGTTATAGTTGTTTTCTCTAGAAACCGATAAAACCAAGGGCAAAATGCGCTGGTGTAGGGATTCGAAATTGAAATCATTGATAACACCCGTAATCCGACCCATTTGATCACCATATTTAAATTGTTTATCTAAGGCTTCTTCGTTTGATTGGATACCGAGTGCCCTTACGGCCGCCTGATTAAGCACAAAAGAGGTGGTGTCGGCCCCATTTTGACCTTCAAAGTTTCTCCCTGCAAGCATCGATATACCGTAAGTTGGAATAAAGCCTTCGTCCACGTGTAAATATTTAATGTCGGCTTTAGATGGGGCGAGTGAGTTGCCCAAATTAATCTGTGCTCCCTGTGCATCTAATAGCCTGCCCGATGGGATACGGCTTGATCTGGCCAAGTCTTGAATAGCTGCATTTGCCATTAAGGTTGTTTTGAACGACTGAAAGGAGTCATCCAGACCATCATTATTATTTAAAATAATAACCTGTTCTTTATTAAAACCTAGTGATTTATTTTGAATGTAATGGAGCTGCTGAAATACAATTGCAGTGCTTATGATTAAAATAATAGATATAGCGAATTGAATAACTACTAATATCTTTCTCAGTGAGAAGGCATTTTCATTCATCTTAAACAAGCCTTTAAGCACTTTTACGGGGCGGAAAGATGAAAGAAAAATTGCAGGGTAAAGACCCGAAACAATACCAATAAGGAAGGGAAGTAGCAGTAAGGGAACTAATATTTGCGCTTTTAGTAAAAGGGACATAGAGAGTGTTTGACCCGAAAGGCTATTTAAGAATGGGAGCGATAGCCAGGTAAGGACGTAGGAAATAAGAGCTGCTAACCAACAAATCAACACACTCTCACTCAAAAATTGAGCAATAAGAGCTGATTTATTTGCTCCTACCACTTTTCGAACGCCAATTTCTCTTGCCCTTAGGGCGGAGCGGGCAGTTGATAAGTTCATGTAATTGATGCAGGCAATTAACAAAATAAAGATTCCTATGATGGAAAAGATGTATACCCTTTTAATGTCGCCATTTTCTTCTAGTTCTGAATCTTTGTGAGAGTATAAATGGATATCACTAAGCTTTCGTAGCGATAGAGAGGTCCATTCGGAGGCCTTATTATTGCCATCAGGGACATGTCTATTCACAAATGCGGGGAGCTGTGCTTCAAGTTGTTTCGTATCAAAATCTTCGGGTAGCAAAAGATAAGAGTAGAACATATTATTGCCCCAGTTTGTACGTAACTGTTCTTCACCGTATATAAGGGTATCTTTTAGAGAAGAGAAAGAGAGTAAAACGTCGGGATGCCAATGTGAGTTTACTGGTAGAGATTCATATACGCCCGTCACTTTAAATAATAGCTGTTGATTGACCTTGATCATTTTATTGATCGGATTTTCATTCCCAAAATACCTTTTGGCAGCTTCTTCGGTCAATAAGATAGAGTAAGGCTCCGTCAGTGCATTTTTAATATTACCCGATTTTAGGTTCACATCAAATACATCGAATAAATTTTCGTCGGCAAAGTAAAGCTCTTTTTCTTTAAAAATTTTATCGTTATACTGAATCGTTCCATCACCTGTCGGTAATAAGGTAGTAATGGTTTTGATTTCCTTAAAATCGTTTTTTAATAAGGGGGCAAAGGGGGGAGCAACTGCTCCAAGGTCTAAGGAAACACTCTTATCCTCTTGGTTTAGAAAGGTGCGTTCTACCCTGTAAACATGTTCAGCTTGTTTGTTGTACTTATCATAACTTAACTCGTTGACTAAATAAACACAGATAATCATGCAGCAAGTTAGTCCGATGGTAAGTCCAGATAGATTGATGAAAGAATATATTTTGTTCTTCATCAAGTTTCGCCAAGCGATTTTAAGATAGTTTTTTATCATTATAGTATCAAATATCAAATATCAAGTATCAAGATATGCTAAAAGCTCCTTTACGACTTTGATTCTTCGCTGCTGGTCGAGCAATCCTGTGTCTTGATACTTGTGTCTTATATTTCACTCAACTTTATTGCCATAATCAAAAGGGCTTCTTTTTAGTCATCCAACCTGTTGTAACTCCAGCTGTTGTACGAATACGGACAACCTGTGTTCGTATTCGTACACTTTCGGTATGATCCGTCAATTTTCGGCAACGTTCTCGTTAATAGCTTGATCATTTTCATAAAAGCAACGGGCTTATCTGATATTTTTGGAATACGAGGATTATAAGTCACTTGACATTCCCGTAAGACAACCAATTTTTACCAATATAAACTCAGGGGGGTGTTATCCGCTTATTATTAGCATCAGAAACACCAACTGTTATGAAAAGAAAAAAGACCTATCCAACAACGTTATTTGGGCTACTCCTACTGTTTCTTTTGCAGGGCAAAGGGTATGCGCAGGAGCAAAAAAAGCAAAATGAGAGCATCCGGGGGATCGTTATCGATGCTGATTCGAAAGAGCCGCTTAAAGGGGCCACCGTACTCTTTCTCAGGTCATCCATCGTTACACAGACGGATGAAAACGGCCATTTTCAACTCTCGCTGCCCAAGGGCAGTGAACAGACACTGGTTATCAGATCGATGGGATACTTGCAAAAAGAGCTGCGTATCACCGATCAACAAACACTTCAAATAACACTTGAAAAAGATCAAGTAATGCTGGATGAGGTGGTGGCAATAGGATATGCCACCGTGAGCCGGAAAGACCTAACCGGATCGGTTTCTTCCTTGAATGATAAGCAGTTAAAAGATATCCCCATTAATTCGGCAGCGGAGGCACTTACCGGTAGGTTGGCAGGCGTACAGGTAACCACATCAGAAGGCTCACCCGGGGCTAACGTTCAATTGAAAATTCGAGGAGGGGGCTCCATTACCCAAGATAACTCCCCCTTATATATCATTGATGGCATACAGGTAGAAGACGGGCTCAATAGCTTATCCCCTCAAGACATCGCTTCGATTGATGTACTAAAAGATGCCTCTTCCACCGCAATCTATGGTGCACGGGGCGCGAATGGTGTAGTGATCATTACCACAAAAGGGGGAAAGGAAATGAAAACGGAAATAGGCTATAGTAATATTTTTGGCTTAAAGCAACTTGCGAATAAATTAGACGTAATGCGTCCTTATGATTTTGTTATCAGGCAGTACGAACGTACGAGGGGAAATACCAGCATGGAAGAGGGTTTTGCCGCGATGTACGGCCAATGGGGTGAACTGGAAAAATATAAAAATGAGCCCTTTGTAGATTGGCAACAGAAGACATTCGGTAACGACGCTTTCATGCAGACGCATAACCTGAGTATTACGGGTGGCACGGAAGCTGTTCAATACAATTTAAGCTTAACCAGCAATGATGACGAGGGAATTATGCTCAATTCTGATTTCAATCGGAAAATGCTCAATTTCCGATTTGATAATAAGATAAACAGTAAACTGAAAGTTGGGTTCAATGTTCGTTATAATAATCAAAAAATAAATGGAGCGGGAACTTCAGACGAATCGGGGTCGACTTATAATATGCTCCGGCATACCATAAAATATAGGCCTCTTACTGTTGGCGGTTTGTCGGAAGAAGAATTGGATGAAGCCTATTATGAAGAGACCAATACAGGAAATGCGCTTGGTATTATTAATCCGGTGCAATTAAGCAATGCGCAATACAGGAATAGACATACACGCATCACCAATCTGAATGGTTATGCCAATTATGTATTCAACGACTGGCTTTCATTCCGTACTGCCGCAGGGTTTAACTATCAAAATGAAGACATTAATAGTTTTGACGATGGGATTACTTCCAAAGCCAGAACTTTAGGGGCACGTTTGCCCATGGTGTCGCTGCTTGGTACGGAACGCAATAATTTTAACAACAGTAATGTATTAACCTTCAAGATACGGCGCGAACAACATCACATCGATGCGATTGTGGGAAATGAATTTTATACAATCTCATCCAAAAGAACAGAAAACCAGTTACGCTATTTTCCCGAGGGTATCAATGCCGAAAAGGCATTGGCGCAATTAAGTCTCGGCACCGTTATTCCCACCTATCCGCAGACCTACCATTCGGAAACACGTACCGTTTCTTTTTTCAATCGAATAAACTATGCTTTTGCAGATAAATACTTAGCTTCCTTTAGTATACGAGCTGACGCCTCTTCTAGATTTGCATCTGATAAACGTTGGGGATTCTTTCCTTCCGGCTCCATCGCATGGCGACTCTCTGATGAACCTTTCCTGAAAAATATGCCTTTCATTTCGGATATGAAATTAAGGGCAAGCTACGGCTCGGCGGGAAATGATCGTATAGATGACTACTTGTTTTTGAATATCTTCGGTATTGGTTCTAAATATGCCTTAAATGAACAGATTCTGCCTGGATTGGCGGTTAATGACTTGGCTAATCGTGATTTGATCTGGGAAACCACCGTCTCTAAAAATATAGGATTGGATCTTGCGCTGTTCAATTCCCGCATACAACTCACGGTTGATGCCTATCACAATAAAGTAAACGATTTATTATTAAATGTGCCGATACCGACCACCTCGGGCTATAAAACACAGCTGCAAAACATCGGGAATACCTCCAATAAGGGTATCGAATTTCAACTCAATGCCACCGCCGTCAGTAATAAGAATTTTACTTGGAATACGGCATTCAATTTATCGTTTAACCGCAATCGAATTGATAAATTATCGAATAGCCAATCGTATTATTATGAATACTCTGGCTTTGGCATTTCAGGGCAACCTGCGGATTACGTGGTACAGGTAGGTCAGTCTGTTGGTACGATGTATGGCTTTGTGTCAGACGGCTTCTATTCGGTAAACGATTTTCAGTATGATCCGGAGACTTCAGTTTATACATTAAAGGAAGGTGTGGTGGATGTTTCTAATGCCATCGGTACCGCTCAGCCGGGATGGATGAAGTTGAAAGATCTCGATGGCAATAATATGATTGATGAAAATGATAAAACGATCATTGGCGATGCCACACCAAAATTTACAGGCGGTTTGTTTCAACAATTTATCTACAAGAATTTTGATATGAGCATTTTTTTGAATTTCGTGTACGGAAACAAAATCTATAATGCCAACAAGATAGAATTTACGAATGGCTATAGCAGTAATTCAAACTCCTTAGCGATTATGAACGATCGTTGGAAGACGATTGATGGTAATGGCCAGGTTGTACAGCAGGTGGTAACGGAGGGAGGACGGCAGGTAGTAAAAGGAATAGCGCCCGATGCCTTAGCCGCGTTGAACCAAAATGCCTCCATCTGGATGCCCATCAGTGGTGTGGGCGCTTGGTATCCCACGTCTTGGGCAATGGAAGATGGATCATTTTTAAGGATCAATAACATCACTTTTGGCTATAGTTTTCCCAATGTGATACTTCATAAAATCAAACTGAAAAAGTTAAGGGTATACGGAACCGTGAATAATTTGGCGGTGTTTACCAACTATTCAGGTTACGATCCCGAGGTGAATACCCGGCGCTCGGTGCCAACAACTCCAGGGGTTGATTATTCAGCCTACCCAAGAAGTAAAACATTTATTGTCGGTCTTAATCTTACGCTTTAATACCATGATCATGCTATCCAAGATTCATTTAAAGAGAATAGCCCTTGTTTTTGTACTTTCCATACCGCTGTTTTCTTGTAAAAACTATTTGGACCTGGAACCACCTTCCGCGTTCAGTGAAAATTATGTATTTAGTAACGTGCCCAATGCGAGAAGTGCCGTGCTGGGTGTATACGATCGGCTGACTGGCCTGCAAGCCTATGGAAGTCGGTTGAGCCTGATGTATCCCTATGATAGCGACGAAATGGTCGGTGTTTTGAATGGCGCCGCTCCAGATAACAGCTCCCGAGATTTATCCCGCTATAATTTACAGGCTACCAACGCGCAGCTTACCGGTCCTTTTGAGCAATTATATGCGGGAGTTGAACGGGCTAATATCTGTATTAAAAATATTCCCACAATGGATCAATACAGCAATGGCACGGCCTCTGAACAGCTAGAATTAAAGAGATTACATGGTGAAGCGCTTACATTGAGGGCACAGTTTTATTTTGAGCTTATTCGCAATTGGGGCGACTTACCGGCTCCTTTTGAACCCGCAGCCGATCAGGCAGAGCTTACCCAGCCAAAGGTGGATCGCGATACGATCTATAATCGTTTAATTGCAGACCTAAAAGTTGCACAAGAGTTGCTACCCTGGCGCACAGAAGCCAGTAACGATGAGCGTATTACGAAAGGAGCAGCAAAAGCCTTGCGGGCAAGATTGGCTTTATATCGTGCTGGCTATTCCCTTCGAAAAAGTAATCGCATGGATCGAACAGGCGACTACCTTTCCTTTTATCAGATTGCCCGAGATGAATGTTATGAATTGATGCAACATCGGGAGCAACATACGCTCAATCCAAGTTTTCAGGCGGTATTCAAAGACGGAATTGATGCATATACCCTCGACCCGCATGGCGAAATCTTATTTGAGGTAGCAATGGGACGTGAAACGGATAGCAATTTGGGGTATTATGATGGCCCTAGATTTTATGTGCCGGGGAATACGTCTTTATTGGGAAATGGTCAGATTAGAATTATTCCCGCTTATTTTTATGCTTTTGATTCCTTGGATACCCGGCGGGATGTTACCTGTGCGCCCTACTATAATGATCCGGATTATAGTAAAAAAGTGCAACCCTTGCTGAACATGACCAGCGGGAAATTCCGTTCGGATTGGATTAACCCACGACTTTCTTCCGCTATTCAAGCAACGGGTTTAAATTGGCCCTTAATTCGGTTTTCAGATGTGTTGTTGATGTTTGCGGAGGCTGAAAATGAACTCCATAATGGCCCTACAAGTGAGGCTCTATTAGCCTTACAGGAAGTGAGAACTCGTGCTTATGGCGGAAACGAAACCTTAGCAGTAAATATTCCAAACGACAAAGCGGGTTTTTTTGATGCCTTGGTAAAAGAGCGTTACTTAGAATTTGGGGGTGAGGGGATTCGAAAATACGACCTTATTCGCTGGAATCTAATTGATCAAAAGATACAAGAGGTTCGGGATATCCTGACTAAAATGAAAAATAAGGTAGCCCCTTATGATCAACTGCCACAGTATATGTATTACAAACCTGCCGAACAGCAAGTTGTATGGGGAAATTCATTATATGAATCGAGCCCAAGAACCGCGCCTGAAGGCTTTGTACGAGTAAATTGGATAGCGGCCTTAACGGATGTATGGATTACCAATGTTGCGCAACTTTTCAGAGCCAATCATAGCGAGTTATTTCCGATCCCGCAAACAGCAATAGATGCCAACCCGAAGCTAACACAAGACTATGGTTATTAACTATTTACACAGTAATCAAAAGAAGAGATGAAGAGTTACTATAAAATGAGACAGTTGGGACTAATAATGGGTCTTATATGCCTATTTAGCTTTAAACAAAGGGAAGAGGTCCATATTTATTCCATTGGCGATTCTACCATGGCTGATTATACGGCAAGTTATCTTAATAAATTTGGTGAGGGGTATCCCATTCGTGGCTGGATGCAACTTGCACCCTCCTTATTTACAGCACAAGTACATATACACAATGAGGCGATGAGTGGGCGCAGTTCAAAAAGTTTCCGTGATGAGGGTTTATGGGCGAAGGTGATACAGCAAGTTAAGGAAGGGGATTACGTGTTCATTCAGTTTGGCCATAATGATTCCAAAGCAGACACCGGCAGACATACAGAGCCACACACTACATTTAAGCAAAATATAGAACAATATGTTAAGGAGATACAGGCAAAAAAAGCATATCCTATTCTATTTACGTCCATACCGCATCGGAAGTTCGATCAAGAAGGACATATCGTGGATACCCATGGTGCCTATTTAACAGTCGTAGCGGAAGTAGCTAAGTCAACCCACACGCCGCTTGTTGATTTACATAGACTTGTCGCTGCTTTTTTAGAAAAAGTAGGGCCTGAGCGATCCAAGGAATTTTTTTTACATATTCCACCCGGGAAATTTGCGTCTTTACCCGAGGGGAAAAAGGATGATACGCATCTGTCGGAATCCGGAGCAAAACATGTTGCTGAGCTTGCGGTGGCAGCCTTGAAGGAAAGCAACTTACCACTCCGCGCATACATTAGATAACAGTTACGCCTAATAAGCCATGAAAAAAACTAATCATTATTCGAGAAAGGAATTTTTAACGCGCAGTGGATTAATGCTCTCTTCGCTGGCGCTAGATAAACTACCGTCATTTTCAAGTGGGAAATTAAACGATCAGGTGCGGGTAGGTATTATTGGAACGGGGTCGCGTGGCGCTGGTTTAGCCAAATTATTGACAGCGATTAAAGGGGTAAAGATTACTGCTTTATGTGATGTTTATTCACCGCATCTTGATAGCGCCCGTAGCATAATAGGAGAAAAGGTATCGACCTATACGGATTATCGAAAATTGTTGGAAGACAAGAGCATCGATGCTGTCGTTATTGCTACACCGCTCTTTTTACACTATCCGATGGCGAAAGACGCTATTGGGGCCGGGAAACATGTCTACTTAGAAAAGGCCATGGCCTACGATATTCCACAGGCTATGGATTTACGGAAGGTGGTGGAAGCATCTTCAAAGGTATTTCAGGTAGGGTTTCAATATCGTTATTTCGCACTTTATCATAAAGTAAAGGAAGTAATCAGTCAAAATTGGCTAGGTAAGATTACTCATTTTGAGTGTCAATATAACCGCAACTCTAATTGGCGCTTCCCGGTAAAGAATCCGAAAGATGAAAAATTGATCAATTGGCGGATGTACCGCGCCTACTGCGGCGGGCCGCTATCCGAGCTATGTGCACATCAGATTGACGCCGTGCATTATTTGTTGGATAAGAAGCCTGTAAAGGTTGTGGGTTTTGGAGGAATCAATTATTGGAAGGATGGCCGAGAGACTTACGATCACATCCGAACGGTTTATGAATATCCTGGAGGAATACAATCGAGTGTTAGCTCGGTACTATCCAATGCTTATAACGGTTATAATATACGGATTTTAGGCGATCGAGCCACCTTAGAGATCCAGCGGGATAAAGCATTTATTTATGCGGAGTCGACGAAGAACCAACAAGGCACCGTTGATGGCGTGACGGGTGCCACGCTTCTGGCGAGAACGCAAGGGGAAGCGGAGGAGTTGGTTTTTAAGGAAAAGAATGAGCAGTTACCAGACCCTTCGGTGCTTTCCTTACAACACTTTATTCATTGCATTATGAATAACAGCAAGCCTTTATCCAATGCGCATACGGCGTATGATAGTACGATTGCCATACATATGGGCAATTTAGCAGCGGAAACAGAAACTGTTCAACACTGGAAACCTGAATATACACCCTGACATATATCCTAAACAATCAATATTAAACATACTGTTATGAACCCGACATGATTAAGATAATCATTAAGCACGTAGGGCAATGATTATTTATTCACGGATTTTAAGATGGCTTTGGCGTTCATGAGCCCTTCGGGGTTTAATCATCAAAGGCTCCATCTGACAGCTAAACCGAGCCTGCGAGCTCATTGATGACTTAATTAACAAATAAATATCAATAAACCGCCGCAGGCAGCATGAACCGAGTGAAACGAGCTCATGAACTTAGCGCAGCGTTCTCACGAACGCCTATTAGATGATTTAAATGGTGAGTAATACCATTGAAAATAAATACTTATGAATAATGCCTTTAAAAACGAGCACTAAATGAATAAACAAAATATAACCAGATGAAAAGAATTAAATGGATGTACATTGGCCTTGTAACGCTAATTTCTTGTAGCAAGGCAACAATTGATATGCCGTCAAAACAGATGGCAAGTACCAGAAACGAACTAGTTAATAATGCGCTTGTAGCATTTCCCGGAGCTGACGGGTACGGGAAATTTGCTACGGGCGGGCGAGGAGGAACGGTGTATTATGTAACGAACCTAAATAACGCCGGCCCCGGAAGTTTAAGGGATGCGGTAAGCCAGCCTAACCGAACGGTGCTATTCAAGGTTTCGGGGACGATTTTTTTGGAGAGTAACCTATTTATTGCTCAAAACAATATTACCATTGCCGGGCAGTCGGCACCAGGGGATGGGATTTGCATTGCGGGGTATGGAACCGCCATACGGGCAAATAATATAATCATCAGGTATCTTCGGTTCAGACTGGGTGATATTAACGGTATTACAACGGATGCACTTTACACTTCGCTTCCGGCAGCGGGAGGCACCCCTTATGCAAATATTATCATTGATCATTGTTCCTTAAGCTGGTCGGTAGACGAAATAGGCTCCTTTTATGGTATCACGGATTTTTCGCTCCAATGGTGTATACTGAGCGAAAGCTTATATAAATCCGCTCATGAAAAAGGCACGCATGGCTATGGAGGAATCTGGGGTGGAAATAGGTCTTCATTTCATCACAATCTGCTAGCCCATAATTCAAGTCGGAATCCTCGTTTTTCGGGAACATTGGCTGCCACTGGTCCGGACGAAGAGTTGGTAGACTTCCGCAACAATGTGATCTATAATTGGGGTAATATAAATTCTACTTATGGGGGAGAGAATGGCGACTATAATATGGTCAACAACTACTATAAATATGGCCCTGCTACACCGGGGAGTGCCGTAAGTAGTATAAGCAATAAGAGAAACCGAATTTTGCAATATACCAGCTACAGTCTTTCTGCAGGTGATACGATATGGGGCGGAAGGTTCTTTGTCCAAGGCAATTTCGTTGACGGATTTCCAGATGTAAGTGCCGACAATTGGACGAAAGGCGTGCAACGCGACAGTTATGCCGGTGCGGCTGCGCTTATTGCAGCTGCCAAACAAAGCACGCCCTTTCCTACCTTACCAATACTTACCGGTACAGCCGAAGAAGCTTATCAAGAGGTGCTAAACCAGGTAGGTGCAGTATTACCCAAGCGAGACACCGTAGATAAACGAATTATTCAGGAGGTAAGAAACAAAACGGCGACCTACGAGGGAGCTACTTATGCCTTGGTAAATACAACGGGTATCCAACATCCATCTGGTATTATTGATAGCCAACAGGATGTAGGTGGATGGCCTATGCTACAAAGTGCTACACCACCCGATGATTCGGATGGAGATGGTATACCGGATACTTGGGAAGTAGATTATCAACTTAATCCAAATGATCCCAGTGATGGAAATCAATTGGCTGATGATGGATACACAATGCTCGAGAAATACTTGAATAGCATATAATGGTACCGTTTTTTTAGTTATAAGTTACGAGTTTTGAGTTGCGAGAAATAGTCGCGCTCAAAACTCGTAACCCGCAACTGACAATTGGAATTGTTCGTTATGAAAGTGGTGTAGACTCATAACTGGCAACTCACAACCGACAACTAAACTTACTCGCTTCTCAGCGATTTAACAGGATTTATAGTAGCAGCCCTAATAGAGCGGTAACTAATTGTGACAATAGCGATTAGAAAAGTAATACCGATTGCTGTAATAAATATATTCAATCCTATATTGGTTCGGTAAGAGAAATCTTGTAAATATTTATCCATACCCCACCATGCAATCGGAACAGCTATGATAAATGCTATGAACAGTAAACGGGTAAATTCTTTTCCAAAAATCCAAAGAATATCCTGCACTGTTGCTCCTAGTACTTTTCGTACACCTATCTCCTTCGTTTTGTGAAGCGCCATGAAAGAGATCAACCCGTATAAGCCTAAACAGCCAATTAGAATGGCTACTAACGCAAAGCCTTGGATTAATCTGAGCATAGTATTGTCCATTTCATAGAACTGTGCAATAGCATCGTCCATAAACTGGTGGGAATAAACGTAGTCAGGGTAAGTTTCACTCCAGATTTTTTCAAAAGAGGCGAGGGTAGAGCGAAGATGCTGTCCGTTTATGCTAACAGAACAGTTAACATAATCATTTAAATTGGAAACAAGACAAATGGCATCTTTCTCAGTGTGAAAGGAGTAATTGTAAAAATCTTTCACAATGCCTACAATCGTACCCTTGTGAGCGGTTCCACTAACGGATATATTTTTTCCAATAGCATCTTCAGGCGAGTGTAAATTGAGCTTCTTTATAAATGTTTCGTTTACTAGAAATTCATTGACCGTATCTGATGCGAACATGTTCCTGCCAGCCACTAACTTCAGGTCAAAGGTTGAGAGGTATTGATCGTCGGCAAATTTTAAATTAATGCTCCAGCGTTCATCTTCCGCTCGATTATCGTATCGTATATTCGTCGTCCTATTTGATCGGGAGGCAGGAGGTTGAAAGTTCAAAGAAACCTTTTCGACACCGTTAATGGTGGATAAACGGTGTGCTAATGTGTTTTTCTTTTCAAGGTTGTCTGTTTCCGGTATCGGTAAATTAATTATGGCGTTTTTATTAAAGCCTAAATCAGTATTTCGCATGTAATTTATCTGACTGGCAATAATGAGTGTACCAATAATGAGTATTTGTGATATAGCGAATTGTCCAATTACCAATATCCGACGCAACCCAAAACCGCCAACTTCTTTTTGTGTTATTTTACTTTTTAAGGCAATAATCGGTTGAAATCCAGCTAATACTAGGCTTGGATAAGAACCGGCAAGGCCTATAACAAATAAAGTGACCCCTAATAAAAAAGAAGGCATTTGCCAAGAAGTAAACAGTTGTAATTGAACTTCTGATTTAAACAAGGCATTCATAACGGGTAGTGCGGCAAAGGCTATTCCATAGGCAAGCACCACCGAAAATAAGGTAATAACGGTAGTTTCGGCCATAAACTGCCAAAATAGCTGCTTTTTTTCACTGCCTAATACCTTTCTAATTCCAACTTCTTTTGCCCTCTTCATGGCTTGTGCCGTAGCCAGATTTGTAAAGTTTATGCAAGCAGTAGCTAATAAAAGGAATCCAATAAATAATAATGCCCATATATACTTTTTGTTAACTTCTCCATTGTATATAGGATTAAAATGAACGTCTTCAAGCGCTTGCAGCTTAAAATTCCATATTTCGGCGTCCCGGCCTTCATAGTGTTTTTTGGAAGTTTCACGTAATGCCTTCTCTACATTTGCTGCGGTCACTCCAGGTTTCAATAGCGTGTAACATTGGGTACCACTATATACACCACCCCAACTATCTTCTCGGGCTAACATTGGATCCCTATCTTTCAGATTAGCATATGAAAGAAAGATCTCTTGACGGAGACCTGTATTAGCAGGGAAATCCTTCAGAACACCGGTTATAATAAAATCGGTACCGTTATTAATCTTTATGATTTCACCTAGTGGATTTGATTTGCCGAAATATTTTTTTGCGATATTCTCGGTTATAATAGCCTCATTAGGTTGTTGAAGTAAATGATTCCGCTCTCCAAAGAGCAAAGGATAGTTGAAAATATTGAAAAATGCCGGTTCCGTATAGGCAACAAGATTTTCTTCATTAAATTTTTTCTTTTCGATAGTACGAGGAAGGGTCACTAAAATGTCCCGAAAGCTAATTGATCGCGCCGTATATTCGTCAAAGTCAAAATCATCCTGAAGTGCTTTACCCAGTGGTGGTGGAACCCCTGAAGAGTGGTCTACCGTCTCGTCTTGCCACTCTGTCACCAATCGGTAAATCCGATCCCTATGTTGATGAAAATTATCAAAACTAAGATGATAATGAGCAAGCGCAAAGATAAGCATCGCACATCCTATCCCTAAGGACAGACCGAGCACATTAATGATGGTAAACGATTTATTTCGTTTTATGTTCCGCCAAGCAATTTTGAAATAGTTTTTTAACATAATAGTTGTTCGTTATCCGTTGTTAGTTCTTAGTTAAGGAATGACGAATAACCAATAACGAAGAACCAACAACTAATTTATTCACTCCTCAATGATTTCACCGGGTTAGCTCTCGCCGCTTTAATCGTTTGGAAACTGACGATGATGATTGTTAAAACAATTGTTCCGATCGCAGCAGAGGCAAAAATCCACCAAGAGATACTTGTCCGATAGGTGTATTTTTGCAACCATTCATTTAAAAGATAATAGGAAATGGGTATTGCAATGAGACAGGATATACCTACCAATAACACAAAATCCTTGGATAGCAGTTGCCATAATTGAAAGAGGCTAGCGCCAATGATTTTGCGTATGCCAATTTCCTTTGTGCGTTGTTCTGCTGTAAAGGAGGCTAAGCCAAACACGCCTAAGGCGCTAATGATGATGGCCAGCGAAGCAAAGAAAGTGGCCAATTTCCCTATCCGTTCTTCTTGTGCAAATTTTGCAGCATATTCCGTATCTGCAAACTTGTAGTCAAATGGGGCGTTAGGAATCACTTCTTTGAATGTCTTTTCAATAGTAGGAAGACATTCAGCCATGCTTTTTTGCGGATTCAGCTTTAAATTGATCCAGTTTACATTATCATAATTTAATAAATAAACAGTTTGCTTTACCGGGTTAAATGGAGAATCCATAATCAAGTCATTTACAATACCAACCACGCGAAGGTTCATGCCACTCCACTTAACTGTTTTGCCTATCGGACTTTTTATACCCATGAATTTTACAGCGGCTTCATTGATGACAATAGCTGCTGAGTCAGTAGCAAAAGACCGTGAAAAATCCCTGCCCTCTTTAATGTGCCAGTCGACTGTTTTACCGAACTCATGGGTTACCCAGACCGTTGCAAAGTCGGTAGAAAGGTCTGGATCTTTACCTTCCCAATCGAAACCGCCACTGTTAGACCATACTCCTGTAAGTGGACTAGAGGATTCAGACAACTCTTCGATAACACCTTTCTCCTTCAGAGCGGTTCGCAACACATCAAACTTCCCATAAAAATCCGGGGTCTTCATATTAATCATCATCAAGCGCTCTCTATTATAGCCTACTGGCCGGTCTTTGGTATATTGAATTTGGCGGAAGACGATAATCGTACCGATTATAAGGGCAATGGAGATAGTAAACTGTATGGTTACCAATACTCTACGTGGTATGGCCGCCGATTTACCTACTTTGAAGGTGCCTTTTAAAACTGTTAAAGGATTAAAAGAAGAGAGGTAAAAAGCAGGATAACTTCCCGCGATTATGCCTGTTAATAAGGTAAACAGCATTCCACAAGACCAAAACCAGCCATTGGTCCATAAAATGGACATCTTTTTATCGGCAACTTCATTAAACCAAGGCAAGGCTAGTAGAACAAGTAGAATAGAGAGAAAAAAGGCAATAAAAGCAATGAGAACGGACTCGCTTAGAAACTGAAAAACGAGATCTCTTTTTGGGGATCCTACGGTTTTCCTGATGCCTACTTCTTTAGCCCTTCGTTCTGAACGGGCTGTACTCAGGTTCATGAAGTTAATACAGGCCAATAATAATACAAAAACACCAATTAAACTGAAGAGCTTTACATATTCGATAAGGCCACCAACCACTTTACCCGCTTTCCATTCGTTTCTTAAATGCCAATCTTTCATCGGATGCAAAAGAAGCTGAGCATGAAACTTTTTATCCTCTTCAGAAACCTTGTTCAACTTGGCATTTGCAATATTTTTATTAACCAATTCAAAAGAGCTGCCTTCTTTGATCTGAGCAAATAATTGGAAGGAGTTATTGCCCCATTCCGTTTCTGCACGTTTAATCCAAGGTTCGGACGTGACATAGAGCTCCCACGGGGCCATAAACTGAATGTTTCTAAACGTTGTATTATAAGGGGAGTCTTCATAAACAGCTGTTACCTTCACATCCAGCTTTTGATCGATCTTCATGAGCTCATTGATTGGGTTTTTGTCGCCGAAGAAAGCTTTGGCTGCCGACTCGGAAAGCATAATACTATTTGGATCTTTTAAGCCGTTTATGCTTCCTTGCAATAACTTTAAGGAAAGCATTTTTGGACCGTCAACATCTATAAAGATGCCACCCTGCGTCAGATTTTTATCATGATGCGAAAGGATGTGCTCTCCCTCCCAGGAGGCCATGGCTATGTGGTCAAAATTATCGTTGTAATTGGCTTTTAATTCAGCTCCCAAAGGTTTAGGAATCGCTACCCCTGAGTATATTTCACCATTCCATTTTTGGGTTTGCACGATCTGCCCAATGCGGTCATAATTCTTAAAGTACTTATTATAAGATAATTCATCCCAAATCCATAACGCAATTAAGATAAACACAGCCATTCCCATAGCGAGCCCGGCAATGTTAATAAAAGAAGACTTCTTGTTTTTTAACAAGTTCCTCCAAGCAATTTTGAAATAGTTTTTTAACATCTTCTTATAGTTGTGAGTTACACGTTGCGAGTTCAGTCAAGCTCATAACTGGCAACTGATTTATTCACTCCTCAATGATTTCACTGGATTGGCTAAAGCAGCATTTATTGCCTGAAAGCTTACCGTAATAAGCGTAATAAACAATGCCGAAATACCTGCCAGTAAGAAAACCCACCAGGAAACATTTATGTGGTAAGCAAAGCTATCTAGCCAGCCATTAACCAGGTACCATCCTATAGGGAAAGCAATGCAAATGGCAATACCTACCAAACCAATGTATTCTCTCGATAACAAAATGCCAAGATTGGCAACGGAAGCTCCTAATACTTTTCGGATGCTAACTTCTTTTCTTCTTCTTTCGGCAGTGAAAGAAGCTAACCCAAACAAGCCTAAGCAGGAGATGAGAATAGCTAATGCAGAAAAATAACGGGCAAGAACCGATATCCTTGTTTCTGCTTGGTACTGGGCTGCATAAGCTTTATCCATAAACTGATAATCAAAAGGAACGCCAGGGTTTATCTCTTGATATAATTTTGTTAGACACTGTATCGCTTGTTTCTCCTTTCCAGCTTTTATTTTTACGACCAAGGTGCTCGGGTCATCCGATAGCAACATAAATAAAGGTTTTACCTTTTCATGTAAAGATTCAAAATGAAAGTCTTTTACTACACCTATTATTTGGCGGTCTTCATCCCAAAGCCGAATCGTTTTACCAACGGGGTCTTCTAATCCCATAAAATTAATTGCCGCTTCATTAAAAATGATTTTGGAGCTATCGGCCGGGAAACTTGATGAAAAAAATCTTCCGCCTTCCATTTCAATTCCCAAGGTTTCCAGAAGCTCATTGTATACGGGCATGTTCTCGAATTCGGTGCCACTGTTGGGATCCTTTCCCTCCCAATCCAAACCTTTCGTCCCTGAGCGATGCCCTGTTAATTGATGATCCATAGCCGAAGCATTCTGCACATCCGGGAGCGCTTTGATACGGTCAATGATAGTTGGTAGAGCGGTATTACCATCCATTTCAAATGTAATAACTTGGTCTTTTTGGTATCCAAGGTTAACAGTTTGAAGGTAGTTGAGTTGTTTATATACTACTAACACAGAAATGATGAGAACAACGGATAATGTGAATTGAAATACAACAAGCCCTTTGCGGGCAATGACTTCGCCAACGGGGTTCTGTAATTTCCCTTTCAGCGTTTGTAGGACTTTTAGCTGGGAAAGATATAAGGCGGGATAGCTTCCCGCTAAAAGACTTACTAATAAAACAACACCTAACATGAAGCCACATTGCTTAAGATCAAATCTTAAGTGTAATTGTTTTCCCGTGAGTTCACTAAAGGGCTGAATGAATAAAAAGACAAAGCCGATGGCCAATATAAAAGCTAGGGAGGTCATTAGGAACGACTCTGTTAAAAATTGAGCGGATAACGCTTGTTGACTGGCACCTACAGCCTTTTTTACCCCAATTTCTTTTATACGATAGGAAGCTCTAGCAGTTGCTAAATTCATAAAATTAATGCATGCAATTAAAAGAATAAATAAAGCAATGATTCCTAACAAACGAACATACTCTATCCTTCCGCCGGTTTGGACACCATTTTCATATTTTCCATGAAGGTAAAAGTCTGAATAATGCACAGCTAAGAGCGAACGGTGAGTGAGGTCACTTTTTCGCTTCACCAAATCGGCGATCTCTTTATTAAATTGATCGATGTTCGTTCCTTTTTTTAGCACTACATACGTGTTGGGGGCTGTATTTCCCCACTCCATTATATTAGGCCACTTTTTGGCCAATATGTCAAAAGGAAGAATAACATCGAAAGACTCTGATGAGTTAGGAGGCGTTTTTATCACCGCTGAGACTTGATAGGGCTGTGGCTGTCCGTCATGTAAGATAACCTGTTTACCAATTGCTAAGGCAGGAGATTGAAATAGGCTAATTGCAAATGCCTCCGAAAGTACTATCGATGTTGGACTATGAAGTGCAGTTGTAATCTTGCCTTCTAATGACTGATAGCTGAACGCCCTGAAATAATCTTTACTGGCATATTGGACTGCGCCTCGGATCTTTTTATCGCCGACGGAGAGAACTGTTTTTGCAAAACGAGAGGAAGGGCCTATGGTAACGGCTGTTTCCACCTCAGGAAATTCAGCTTTAAGAGTTTCAGCCAACGGAGCCGAAGTAGATTCGGCAGTTATTGTTCGGTCAGCAAATACTCTGTTTTCTAAAATTTGGTAAAGCTGTGCATCTTTTTCGTGAAATTTGTTCATGGAGAGCTCGCTCTGTATCCAAAAAAAGATCAATAAAGCACAGGTTATACCGGTTGATAAACCGAGTAAATTAATGAAGAAACTGCTTTTATATTTTGCAAAGCTTCGTAAGCTTACCAGGAGATAATGTTTAAGTTGATCCAGCGCAACCATATAAATGTATGTTTAGATTTAATAGCTAAGATTCGTCTAGTTCAACAGCTTAGTCTAAATGCTCTCGAAGAGACCGCTCTTTAACTTATTCAATTGATTTATTTGTCAAATGCGCTGCCATAAAAAGAAACACCCTTTTTGATAGTAAAAACACGGTTAAAGCGATTTATTACTGTTCGGAAATGAACACCGTTTGTTCATTTCCGAACAATTGTCAGTATAAGTGTTCATTTGAGATGATCTTTAAATTGTCAGTTCAGTCAAGCTCATAACTGGCAACTGATAACTCGTAACTGAATTATTCACTTCTCAATGATTTTACTGGATTGGCTAAAGCAGCTTTAATTGCTTGAAAGCTCACCGTAAATAAGGCGATTATGATTGCTACAAAACCTGCTATTGCAAATATCCACCAGTCAATGTCAATATGGTTTGCAAAGTCTTCTAACCATTTATTCATAGCCCACCATGCTATTGGTGAAGCGATAATAATGGCGATAAACACAAGCAATACAAAATCCTTTGATAATAGTTGTATAATGCCGTTTACGCTTGCCCCCAATACCTTCCGGATGCCAATCTCTTTTGTGCGTTGCTCCGCAGCATAGGAGGCAAGTCCAAATAAACCCAAGCAGGCTACGAATATGGCAAGAGTAGAGAAAGAAATAAAAATCTTTCCTGTGCGTTGTTCGTTGTGGTACAGACGGTTAAACTCGTCATCCAAAAAGGAAAAAAGAAAAGGTTGATCGCTCATTCCCTCAAACGAATGATACTTGGATTTGATTTGTTCAATCGTTTGCTGCATATTTTCGCCCTTTATCCTAAAACTAAATTGCCCGCCATATTTAGACAGGTGTAGAACTATTGGTTCTGTTTCATAACGTAATGACCCAGCGTTAAAGTCTTTGACTACGCCCACAATGTTATAGGCTGCTACCTGTTTTGTCTCTGAGTTAAAGTCATATAATTTGGCATTTATCGGGTTTGAGTAGGCAAGCAATCGGGCCGCAGTTTCGTTGATGATAACAGCATTTGAATCGGTAGCCATTTGAGAGGAGAAATTTCTGCCTTTTACGATCTGCATGGCCAGCGTCGAAATGTAGTCGGCGTCCACCTCCCAATCGGTGAGTGTTCTCGTTTGGTTTGCACTCATGGTGGCATCGATAGAATAGGCATTTTTGTTCCAGTCATTAGCCGAAGAAGTTGGCAAGGTGCCGGAACGGGAGCCCGCTAACACCCCGGGTAATTGCATCACCTCGTCTTTGAACGTTTTAGCATGCTTGTCTAACGCGTAAGCATTTTTGATCACCAATACTTGTTCTCGTGTATATCCCACATTCTTATGTTGAATGTAGCTCAGTTGGCTATAAATTATAAGCGTTCCGGCTATCAGTATGATGGCTGTTGTGAACTGAAAAATAACCAATATATCTCTAAGCCGACTTCCCTTAAATCCTAAAGTCAACTTTCCTTTTAGCGTATTGATCGGCTTAAAGGAAGAAAGGAAAAAAGCGGGGTATGATCCAGCCAATAATCCAGTAAAGACGGCAATTAAAGCAAGGAAAGGAGCTAACCAAATGGTTGTTGCATTGAGCGCGATTTCTTTACCAGATAACTGGTTAAGATATGGCAGCAAGCATGCCGAAAGAAGAAAAGCGAAAAGAAATGCCAATAAGCTAGTAAGTACAGATTCCGTCAAAAATTGTTTAATTAGATTGGACCTGCCCGAACCGATAACTTTTCGGATGCCAACCTCTTTCGACCTACTGGCAGAACGGGCGGTTGACAAATTCATGAAGTTAACGCAGGCAATCAACAAGATAAACAGGGCAATAACTGAAAAAATGTAAACATATTGTATGTTTCCCGTAGGTTCTATCTCTGACGGGAGTGTAGAGTGTAAATGTATCTTTGTTAATGGAATGCTAGTGTACTTAAAATATTCGCCCTTCTTCTCCAGATCACTAAAAGAACTATGTGCGATGTTTAATAGTTGAGGTTCTGTGTACTTCTTCGCTGTTTCCCTAAGGTATTGATCAAGTGTTTGTTGTGAAGTTCCTTCGCGCAAAAGAACGTAGGTGTCAAAACTGTTGCTTAACCAAAAATCTGATTTACTTGACGCTTGGCTCGATAACGATTTAATAAAGTTAAAATGTAGATGAGATTGAGCCGGAACATCCTCAATAACTCCAGTTATTTTATAAAGGGTGGTATTGTCGACTTTCAAGGTCTTTCCCACAACGTCGACCGTTCGAAAGTACTTTTGCGCCATAGCGGCTGAAATAACCATAGTATTCGGTTCCGATAATGCTGTTTTTGGATCACCAGCCAGCATCGGGAGTGTAAAAACGTTAAATAAGTTAGGGTCGGCCAAAAAGGCGTTTGACTCTATAAGTGTTTCATTATCCTTCTTTATTAAGATACTTCCGCCGCCCTGTATACGTACAGCTTGTTCTATCTGTGGGTAGGTCTTTGCTAATGTAGCGGCCATTGGGGCCGGTGTCGAATGGTCGTTAAAACTGCTGCCATTGATCTTTAAATCGACATTAATACGATAAATTCTGTTTGCGTTTTTATGATGGCGATCATATTGTAACTCATCCAATACGAACAGCGAAATAAGAAAAAAGACAGCTAAGCCAATAGCAAGACCGAAAATATTGATAGCAGAAAAGCTTTTATTTCGTAATAAATTCCGCCAAGCGATTTTTATATAGTTTTTCAACATCGTGTTTATATTTAAGGCGTCTCAGCTATCCACCAGAGGTGGATGGTTTCAGCATCGTGTGCGTCTTTTATGGTGCTTCAGCTATCCCGATAACAATCGGGATGGTTTCAACATAATTTTGTTCGTTATCCGTTGTTAGTTCTTAGTAAGGAATGACGAATAACCAATAACTAAAAACCAATAACTAAATTTCTACTCACTCCTCAACGATTTCGTTGGATTGGCTACAGCAGCTTTAATGGCTTGAAAACTTACTGTTAGCAACGCAATTGTAATAGCTGCTAACCCTGCAATGGCAAATATCCACCATTGAATCTCCATTTTATACGCAAAATCTTCCAACCATTTGTTCATCGCCCACCAGGCTATTGGTGAGGCGATGACAATGGCGACAAACACAAGTCTTATAAAGTCTTTAGATAATAATTGAACAATGCCATTCACGCTTGCACCCAGTACTTTTCTTATACCGATCTCTTTTGTACGCTGTTCGGTTGTGAAAGCGGCTAAACCAAATAAGCCTAAGCAAGCAATGAATATAGCGAGCACTGCAAAGCTGGTAAAGATATTACCTGTACGTTTTACATCTGCGTACATATTGGCATAGCCTTCATCTAAGAAGGTGTAACGAATCGCTTGGTCGGGTGAAAACTTTTTCCACACACCAGAGATTGCCTGCATGGTTGAAGTCATATTTTTGCTATTCACTTTAATGGATAGCATCGTTGGGCTGTTGCCGAGTGCCATGCATAGCCCATTCATTTCATCCTTAAGTGATTCAAAGTTAAAATCCGCTACCACACCTATAATCGTAAAAACAGTTCCATTTGTTATTCGGGCACCGATCGGATTTTTTAGGCCAAGGTCTTTAGCCAATTTTTGATTAATAATAACAGCTTGTGAATCAGTTGCTAGGGCTTTCGAGAAATTACGACCTTCAACCAATTTCATGCCTAATGTAGGAATATAATTTTCGTCAATACCCCAAAATTGCCCCCCTGCTGCCGCATCCTCTTTCATTTTTCCCTCTTTCCAGAAACTATTGCCATTTCTTTTAACGCCTTCCATGCGTACAGGCAGATAATCGCTCACGGAAGCACTCTTCACCCCCGGCAGTTTTTGAAGCTCCTCTTTTAAAGTTTTTATTTGGTCGCCAAGGGTGTTTGTTCCCTGTAAAATGACCACTTGATCCTTATCAAAGCCAATCTTCTTATTTAAAATGAAATTCATCTGTCCATTAATGATAAGCGTTCCAATAATTAACACGATGGAAGTTGCAAATTGAAAAATCACCAGTCCGTTTCTAAGAATAGGATTCCTAGATCCTCGGCTTACCTGTCCCTTTAACACAGTGATGGGTTTGAAACCAGATAAGTAAAAGGAGGGATAAATCCCAGCAAATAAACCTATGATCAATGCCGAAACTAGAAGTATAGGTAGCAACTGCCACTGCATCCAAGGAAAAGTTAGGTCTTTTCCTGACAGCATATTAAATAAAGGAAGAAAAAGCCAAGCCAGCAAAAGGCCCATCGTAAAGGATAAAGCACTATAAAGCATGGATTCTGCCAGGAATTGTACTATTAAATCTTTCCTATAAGAACCAACTACTTTACGTAAGCCTACTTCTTTTGCCCTATTTGCAGATTTGGCAGTAGAAAGATTGATAAAGTTGATACAAGCAATAAGTAAGATAAAGCCAGCAATTCCGCCAAATAACCACACAAATTTAATGTCTCCCTGTTGGATCTGCTTGTAATCCTCAATATCTGAGGAGTACAGGTGGATTTGATTAATAGGTTGTAATATAAGGGAGAGGGAACCCCAAACTTCAACAGCTCTGATGTTTCCCGATTGCTCTAAATTGGGAATCCAATAGTTATTCCGTACATGTTGCGTTAGCTTCTTTTCAAATTGCCGCGGGTTTGTTCCTTTCTTTAATTTTAAGTAGATGGGGTAGTTGGTAGCACCCCAGTTTTCCTGCTCTCCAGGATAGAATTCTACACCCTTCAAGGTTAATAGAAAATTAAAGGCACTTAAATGGGATGTCGATGGAAAGTCTTCAATTACTCCTTTAACCGTGTAAGGTGTCGTTCTATTGCCATTTAGATAAAGAATTTTCCCAATAGGATTTTTTCCTTCAAAGTATTTATCAGCTTTGCTCTTTGTAATGACAAGGCTGTACGGATCCTTTAGGGCTTCTTGACGTTCACCGGCGATCATCGGTAGCTGTAATATATCCAATAATTCCTGATCCATAAAAGTGAAACCTTCTTCATGAATACTTACAGGACTGTCTTCTGTAGTTACCTGATTACTACCTGCACCGTAGAATAGGGCGTTGGGTAACAACCTGCCTGCTTGTTCCACCTCCGGAAAGTCGGCCTGGATTACTTTACTTAAAGGTGCTTGAAAAGAAGTTCCCTTTCTGATAGTCCCTTTGTCATTGAAGGAACCAACCACTCTATAAATGCGACTATTATAGGGATAGGTGTTATCATAATCAGTTTCATGGATAATGTAAAGGCTAATTAGTATGCAGGCGGCTATGCTAAAAGCAAAGCCGCCAATTTTAATAGCTGAATACATCTTATGTTTTAAAAGATTCCGCCAAGCGATTTTTATATAATTTTTTATCATAATAGTATCAAGTATCAGTATCAAGATATTCTTAAGAGCATAAATTGTCTTGTCTTGATACTTATGTCTTCTTTCTTTATTCTGCTCAATAAGCAATGACGAGCAACTAATAAGCAATCAGAGATACTTTTTGTCTGAAAGTTTATGTAATAAAGGTGGTACCAATTATATATCCAAAGGTGTAAGTTTCTGTTTTATAGATTATTAATCTTT
>DATMSZ010000338.1:0-4410 GCA_035565175.1 Pseudosphingobacterium sp. | reverse complement strand
TCTTAAAAGTCCTGATACCAATTTCTAAACGATGCTCTCAATCCAATATTAAGGACGGTAGTTTTATTTGTCCACAAATAGTTTTTTTCTTGCCTGAAAGTTCCTCCGAGCTCGAGGCGTAAATTATATTTAGGATTAATCAAATAAGCAACTTTTGCATCTAGGTACGTTAAGTTTGTAGTAATCCCTTGCCCAATAAAGTTACCATATTCACTAATATAGTTTTCGTAAGATTTAAAAATATTTCCACCATAATTTAAACTATCGGTGGGGTCAAGGCCATATCGTGCATAATTTGCTTGCAAAGAAAAATCAAATCGTCCATATGAATAGTTCATAATTCCCAAATACTCTTTAAAATTTGCCCCCAATATATGCGCAAGTGGCTGGTTAAAATTTGTATAAGCCGTGATGGGTGTAAAGTGCTGATAGGTGTAAGGTCTAGCAGAATTGAATTCGGCTAAGAAGTTCAAATTCTTTATTCGAAAAGCATCGAAGCCCCTGAAGCCAAGCTGAACGGCGTTTTTATTATTCATATACCCATTGCCGCTAAAAAGCTCTTTGGTATAAAGTTCTCCTAATAGTAGCTGGCCATAAACGGATACATTGTCAAGCACTTTATATTTAGCGGTAGCACCAATATGTACTTTATCGGGCGAGGTGCTATTGGCAGTTTCCATAGGGCGCATAAAAATAATTGGATTCAGATAATTTACGTCAAAACCTCGATTACCTGCCGCATTTTTTGGAGCCCATAAGATGGATTGAAATAGCCCTACTGACAAACGGTTATTTACATTCCAGCTTAAATATTGAAAAGCCCCCCATTTTCCTAAATCACCCGCATTCTGCCTATTATTGATATCCACAACAGTGCTGCTGTCTCTCGATGCAAAAGGGTCCAACATATACGCCCACATGCTCATATAACGCACGTTTCCTAAGGTACCGGTTAATTTAAGGAACGTATAAGGAGAAGATACATCCGAGAGTAGCATGGAGCGGTAACCGTCACCGATAAAGTTTTTATCATATCCTAAGGTTACATTGAGATATTTAATAGGCGTATAAGAAACGTTTGCCGTTACATAGGCCCAATCTTGGTTTCTTCCTGTACGTTGATCATATAGTTTACCAAACTGTCCGGGTATCACCTTATTTTTTTCAATATAATCCGTTATATAATCTGGAAAAAGTGCTTGGTTTTCGTATGCGCTGGTATAAAAGGAGAAATTTTTACCAATGGTAATTCCTGCCTGAAATCCTCGCGTGTTTGTCCAGGGGGTTCTTCCCTCATTGAAAGATCTGCCTATTTGAAAATCTGGGATGAAATCAGCATAAAATGTATAGTCTTCTTTCTTTACATCTATTAAATGTTCGTTAAACAATTTTTTTCCTAACCATGTATTCTTTTCGCTCACTCCAACGTTCATTAAAGAATCATAGGTGGGTTGGAGCACAGAGTCAATAATATAAGGTTTAATACTGGTATGTAAGCGCGTATCTTTACTATACAGTACCCTATTCATTTTTTGATAGAAATGATAGGAGTAAGGTTGGTACTGCGCTTGCGCTTCAATTTTTTTAACAACAAGAAACGATAACACTAACAGTACTGATAACAGTTTTTTTTGCATATAATACTTATCCTTAAAGGGTAAAGCGGCTGGTTTTAGCGTATCTATTATCCGCTTCGTAAATTTAAAATCGTATTGCAAAGGTAAGATTTGTATTGGTCATTTACGGAATAACAGTATTAATAACCTTATATTGATTAATATGTCGTTCTATAAACAAATAAATAGATCAGAAACCTTCTTAATTATCAACTTGTATACTAAACGGAAAAGAACGATAAACGCTACTGCTTACCTTAAGTGCGATTTTTTTAAATTGCATAAAAACACAAATTTATCTAAGTTTGCGAGGCTTTTTTCATAAACAAAATGGCTAAAAACAAAGATTTACCGTGGGTAGTATAAAAAAGAATGCATTTTTCAATATTTTATTGGCTGTTAGCCAAATTCTTTTTCCACTCATTACCTTCCCTTATATTTCCCGCATATTGCAACCACAAGGCGTTGGTGCTTACACTTTTGTCGATAGTTATACACAATATTTTGTTTTGATAGCAGCTTTAGGGATTCCCGTTTACGGGATGCGTGAAATTGCGAAAACACGTCATTCTTTAGCCGAGCGATCGAAGGTTTTCTCAGAGCTCATCATTCTGCATCTTTTCATTACCCTTTGTATCACCCTTGTTTATATTGGCAGTTTTCTGTTGATCCCTCGTTTACAGCCCTACACCGATCTGTTTTGGATCGGGAGTACGCTGCTATTGTCGAGTGCTTTTTTAATCGAATGGTTTTATCAGGGCATGGAAAAATTTCCATTTATAACTATTCGCACGTTGCTTATTCGTTTCGCTTCCATTATCTGTATATTTTTAGTCATAAAAAAGAAAAGTGATGTTACTTACTATTACGTCATAAATTGTACAGCCGTTCTTTTAAATGCAGTAATAAATTTATGGTATAGTAAGCGGTTTGTGAAGTTTTCCATTTCAGCTCTGGAAATTAAAAGGCATTTCAAACCCTTAATGTTTATTTTCAGCAGTGCAATAGTCAGCAGTGTTTATACGCTATTGGACAGCGTAATATTAGGTTTTCTAACAAATGTAGCACAAGTTGGCTATTATACTACTGCAGTTAAGTTAAGTAAAATATTGATTATGCTGCTCGCAGCATTTACCACTGTGTTAGTACCCCCGTTATCACTTGCCTTTAAGGAAAATCGTTCGCAGGATGCAAAGCAGTTACTTCAGAAATCTTTTGATTACGTCGCTTTTATAGGTGTCCCTTTAAGTGTGGGCCTTTACATTATCGCCAAGCCTTTAGTTTTATTATTTTCAGGCAGTTCTTTTTTACCTGCCGTTAACTCTTTGCGCCTCCTGGCTCCGACTATACTTTTTATAGGATTAAGCTATGTCTTTGGTATGCAGGTCTTAAACCCTACGGGCAATGAACGCTATTTTTTTCTGGCTACTTTTATTGGTATGATCGTAAGTATATCGGCTAATTTACTCCTCATACCTTGGATGGAGCAACTAGGAGCAGCCATTACAAATCTGTTGGTGGAATTTACCGTAATGGCTATTTTGATTAAATTTGCGCTAAATAAAGCGGATTTCCAGCCTCGTTGGCAAAATATAATAAAAGCACTTTTCGCAAGTTTGCCGTTTTTTGGAATAGTTTATCTAATCGAGCTTAATCATTTTAGTTTGCTAATAACTCTTTTACTTACCTGCACACTATGTGCCACTACTTATCTGTGTATACAACATTTTGTTTGGCGTAATTTGTTATTTAAAGAGTTGTTAAGTATTTTACTCAAACGTAAATAATTATTCATGGGTAATAATCCTAAGTACACAATAGCCATACCTGCATTTAAAGGTAAATATTTAAAGGACTGTATCAAAAGTGTCTTAGAACAAACCTATGAGGATTATGAATTGATCATTGTTAATGACTGCTCTCCTGATCCTATAGAGGAGATCGTGGTTGCTATTTCAGATAAACGTATTCAATATTATAAAAATGATTTAAATGAAGGAGCAGAACATGTTGTGAATAATTGGAATCGGTGCCTGTCTTTAGCGAAAGGAGAATATTTCGTCCTTCTAGGCGATGATGATTTTATGGATGCCAATTATTTAGCCGAATTTGATATGCTTATCAGCACTTTTCCTCATCTAGATGTGTATCATTGCCGATCCAAAATTGTTGATCAAGAAGGTAAAGTAAAGGAATTAACCTCGCCATGGCCGTCCTTTGAAAATGTATATGATAATATCTATTATCGTTTAAATATGTCGCGTGTTCATTTCATCTCAGATTTTGTATATCGAACGGCTAGCTTAAAAAATAGGCAAGGTTTTTATAAACTTCCATTGGCATGGGGATCTGACGATATTTCGGCATTTGCAGCATGCGCAAATACAGGTATTGCCCATACTAACAAAGCAATATTTAACTATCGTGAATCTCCTGATACAATAACGCGGTCAGGCAATACATTACTAAAAATGGAAGCCATATCAAAACAAAAAATTTGGCTAAACGAATTTCTTCAATCAGCTCCGAAAGATAGCGAACAGCTCCTGATGTATCGTAAGATTAAAGAAGAGTTACCAAGTTTAATTCTGCGTAAAAAAGCAGATCTTATCAAAAATTCTATAACGAACGGAGGTATAAAAGCATTAAATTTTTGGCTTGGAACAGCTAAGAAATACGGTATTCCGAAATATCTTATCTTAAGGATTTTTTTGGCGGTTAAACTCAGACATTAATTTCATATGGTAATTCCATTAAGTAAAGAAACCAGACGAAACCATTCATGAATGGCTCT
>DATMSZ010000337.1:0-3212 GCA_035565175.1 Pseudosphingobacterium sp. | reverse complement strand
CTGGGTTTTGGTATTTTCTTATTAAGCCTTATTTCAGAATCTTTCCGGCCTGCAAATTCTGTATCCATAACCTATTACGCCAAGCCTGAAAATATAACAAAAGCCTTTTCTCTTAACAGAATGGCGATCAATTTAGGCTTTTCAATAGGCCCCGCTTTGGGTGGCTTTCTTGCTTCAGTATCATACAATCTGCTGTTTTACGGAAACGGTATTACCTGTATCCTTGCAGGGATTTTATTCTTTGCTTACTTTAAAAACAAAAAAGGTCATCAAAAGAAAAAAAACGAGATTACACAATCCCTGCCTCAACGATCTCCTTATAAAGACAAGCCTTATCTGGTATTCAGTTTATTATGTACCCTCTATGCTATTTGTTTTTTTCAATTACTAAACACTTTACCCCTATTTTATCGTTCTGTTTATAAGTTAACAGAATCCCAAATAGGAACTATTTTAGCATTTAGTGGCGCTGTGGTTTTCTTATTGGAAATGCTGGTTGTACATATTGCGGAAAAAAAATTGACAACTGGCCAAGTGATCATTTCAGGCACTCTATTATGCGGTATGTCTTATGTTTTTTTAAATTTCGAAGGTGGGATCTGGATATTATATCTTTCAATCTTCATTCTTTGTATTTCAGAAATCATGGCGATCCCTTTTATGGCAACGGTTACCGTTACTAGAAGTGGTAGACACAACCAGGGGGCCTATATGGGTTTAAATGCACTAGCTTTTTCAATTGCACACATTATATCGCCCTATATAGGAACGCATATAGCCGCGAATTACGGCTTTCCGATCTTATGGTGGGGTACTGGTATCGTAACTACCACTACAGCGATAGGATTTGCATGGATCATAAAACGCATAAAGCTATCTACAGATTGATAGATAGCTTTATGTAGGTTGAAGGAAATTACTTATATTAATGCTAGACAGCAACGCCCCCTTTGATACTCTCAATAAACGACGGGATCTGCTTAAGGTAATCCGGCCGACTTAATAGGCGGACAAAGGCGCTACCCACAATAGCAGCGTCGGCATATTGTAAAGCATGCTCAAAGCTTGCATTATCGGCTATTCCGAAACCAACTACTAAAGGGTTTTTGAGACTTAGCGCCTTAGTTCGCTTAAAATAAGCAGTAGTTTCTTCAGAAACGGTCAAATTTTTACCCGTGGTAGCGTAAGATGACACCATATAAATAAAACCGGTACTTAGCTCATCAATTTTTCTTATACGTTCAACTGCGGTTTGAGGGGTAACTAAGAAGATGTTACTGATATTATATTTTTTAAATGTCTCCAGATATAGTTCTTCATATTCGTACATAGGCATATCAGGCACAATAATTCCATCTATTCCTACTGCTGCGCATGACTGACAGAAACGCTCAACACCGTATTGTAACATAGGATTCACATACCCCATCAATAAAACAGGAATTTGTATATGTTCACGGAGTTCTTTTAGTTGGGAGAACAAATGAGTTAAAGACATCCCATTTCTCAATGCCTCTTCCGAACTATGCTGGATAACAGGCCCGTCTGCCACTGGATCAGAATAAGGAAATCCTATTTCAAGAAAATCCACACCCGAATCTTCCAATATTTTAGCTAACTGTAGTGTATCATCTAACTGCGGATAACCAGCTGTAAAATAAATGGAAAGTAATTTTCTATTCTTCCTGTTTTCAAAGAGTTGCTTGATTCTATTCATTTCAAATATGTTTCCCTCCACAGAGGATTATCTTTCGATTGCTAAAAATTAAAATATTTCATGTAATTATCCAGATCTTTATCTCCTCGGCCCGACAGGCAAACCACCACCACATCTTCAGGCGAAAATGACATATTCTCTAACTGGGCCAAAGCGTGAGCACTTTCTATTGCAGGAATTATTCCTTCTAAACGTGTAAGTAATAATCCTGCCTGCATAGCTTCTTCATCCGTAATACTTACATATTTGGCTCTTCCGATCTTATGGAGAAATGCATGTTGCGGACCAATTCCGGGGTAATCTAATCCTGCTGAAATTGAATAAGGTTCAATTACCTGTCCGTCATCCGTTTGCATTAGTATGGTGCGACTTCCGTGCAATACTCCTTCCTTTCCTAGAACCGAGGTAGCTGCGGAATGTCCACTATCCACACCCTTTCCTGCCGCCTCGGCAGCTATTAACTGCACATTTTCGTCGTCTAGAAAATGATAGAACATTCCTATAGCATTACTTCCTCCTCCCACACAAGCCAGTGCATAGTCAGGAGTTTCTTTTCCTGTTTTTTCAAGGAGCTGCTTGCGGGTTTCGGCTGAAATCACCGATTGAAATCTTGCTACCATATCCGGATAAGGGTGTGGCCCTACTACCGAACCGATAATATAATGTGTATCAACTGGATTGTTAATCCAATCACGCATTGCCTCGTTGGTTGCATCTTTCAGGGTTTTACTTCCAGACTTTGCCGGTCGAACCTCCGCTCCCATCATTTTCATTCGAGCAACATTTGGAGCTTGTCGTTCAATGTCGATTTCCCCCATATATACAACGCATTCCATACCCATCAACGCACATACAGTAGCGGTAGCAACACCGTGTTGTCCTGCGCCTGTTTCTGCTATAATTCTCCTCTTTCCCAAACGCTTCGCTAATAATATCTGACCGATCGTGTTATTGATCTTATGCGCACCTGTATGATTCAGATCTTCCCTTTTTAAAAAGATATTCGCACCATATCTATCAGAAAGACGGTTGGCTAAATAGAGTGGTGAAGGCCTTCCTACATAGTCTTTAAGCAATTGTTCAAATTCCTTTTTAAAACTATCCTCGTTCATTATTTCTAAATAACGGAGTCTTAATTCCTCAATATTAGGATACATCATTTCCGGTATGTATGCTCCGCCAAAATCTCCGTAGTATCCTCTTTCGTTAACCTGATAGTTATTCATCTGCAGATTTATATTTTAACACTTATTTTATAAGTATTGATTTTAATAATTGTATATCTTTAAACCCCGCACTTATTTCAAATCTTGAATTCACATCAATCGCATGCAAACGTGCGTCCGTTAGGCTTCTAGCCTTCACAATATTTTCAGCACTTAGACCACCACTTAAAAAAAAGGGCACATTTAATCCATATTGGCTTAATAACGACCAATCAAAACTTTCTCCGCTACCCCCATAATCTTCACTTTTTGTGTCGAAAAGATAGTAG